>JBOGLH010000215.1:0-9734 GCA_050746025.1 Terriglobales bacterium
GGCCGCATCTACGAGCAGATCATCTTGAAGGAACGGCGCGGCGACTACCTCGGCAAAACCGTCCAGGTCATCCCCCACGTCACCAACGAAATCAAGAAGGCCATGCGCAAGGTCTCCGCGAACGGCGCCGAAACCGACCTCGATCTCGGGCACTACGAGCGCTTCACCCACGCCAAACTCTCGCGCGACAACCACCGGACCACCGGCCGCATTTACGAGCAGATCATCGCCAAGGAGCGGCGCGGAGATTATCTCGGCAAAACCGTGCAGGTGATTCCTCACGTCACCAACGAAATTAAAGCGGCAATGAAGAAGGTCGCGCAGGAAGTTGACGTCGCCATCGTCGAGATCGGCGGCACCGTCGGTGACATCGAATCCCTTCCGTTTATGGAAGCCATTCGGCAGATGCGCCAGGAACTGGGCCGTGAGAACACGCTGTTCATGCACGTCACTCTGGTCCCGTTCATCGCTGCCGCGCAGGAGCTGAAAACAAAACCTACCCAGCACTCGGTGAAAGAGCTGCTCAGCATCGGAATTCAGCCCGATATTCTTTTGTGCCGTACCGACCGTTTCTTATCGAAAGACATCAAGTCAAAGATTGCGCTCTTCTGCAATGTGGAAGAAGGCGCGGTGATCACCGCCAAAGACGTGGCTTCCATTTACGAAGTACCACTGGTGTTCTCCCACGAAGGCGTAGACACGTTGGTGCTGAAATATTTGCATCTTGAATCCAAAGATCGAGACGTCAAGCGGTGGGAAGAGCTGGTGCACCGGGTTTACAACCCCAAGGCCGATGTGAGCATTGCGATCGTCGGCAAGTATGTCGAGTATGAAGACTCCTACAAGTCGCTGAAAGAAGCGCTGGTGCACGGAGCGCTGGCGCACAACTTGAAGTTGCACGTCAGCTGGATTGAGGCCGAAGGTTTGGAAGCCGGACAGCGCGCCTGTGCCGAGCAGTTGCAGGATTTTGACGGGATACTCGTCCCCGGCGGATTCGGAAAGCGCGGTATTGAGGGGATGCTGCAGGCGATCCGATATGCGCGCGAAAATAAAGTGCCATACTTCGGCATCTGCCTTGGAATGCAGACGGCATGTATTGAGTTTGCGCGTAACGTTTGCGGATTGGCGGAAGCGAACTCCAGCGAATTCGATCAGGCCACGCCCCACCGCGTGATTTACAAGCTGCGCGAGCTGCGCGGGGTTGAGGAACTCGGTGGAACGATGCGACTGGGAGCGTGGCCGTGCAAAATTGAGCCGGACACGCTGGCGCACAAGATTTATGGGCAGATGGAAATCAGCGAACGCCACCGCCACCGCTACGAATTTAATCGTGAATATGAAGGGCCTCTGACCGCCGCCGGCCTGCGCATCTCCGGCTCAACCCCCGACGGCACTTACGTCGAGATGATCGAACTGCCTGATCATCCACACTTCGTGGGCTGCCAGTTCCATCCCGAGTTCAAATCGAAGCCGCTTGAGCCGCATCCGCTATTCAAATCGTTCGTGGGCGCGGCGCACGAATATGGGCGGCAGCGCGAAGCCAAAAAGCAGGCGGCAGAACTCGAGATGTTTCATCGGCCGGTGAAAGTGGCGGGCCGGTAAAAGGTCACCACAGAGAGCACAGAGTTATCCAGAGGAAGACACAGAGTGACGCCGCGTAAATCGCCACACGGTATCCGTTTTTTTTCAGATTCTCGCTCCGTATTTTTCTCTGTGTAACTTTGTGCTCTCTGTGGTAACGCTTTCTTCTTCGCTGTCCGCAACTTTTTCTCATGATCTTGCGCGCGGCGGTTAAAATCTTTCTTTGTCACTGTCCTTCCAACTCGATGGCATCAACGTCGGCTCGGGAAATTTTTTCCTCATCGCCGGTCCCTGCGTTATCGAAAGCGAAAAGCACGCGCTCTTCATGGCGGAGGTCATCAAGGGCGTGACTCGTTCGTTGAACGTGCCTTTTATTTTCAAGGCCTCGTACGACAAAGCCAATCGCACTTCGATTCGCAGTTTTCGTGGCCCCGGCCTCGCCGAAGGCCTTCGCATTCTGAAAAAAGTTAAAGACGAAGTGCACGTGCCGGTGCTCACAGATGTGCACGAAGTGGGCGACGTTCCCAAAGTCGCGGAAGTTGTCGACGTGCTGCAGATACCTGCGTTCCTGTGCCGGCAGACCGATCTCGTGGTCGCCGCCGCCATAACCGAGCGCCCCATCAACATCAAGAAAGGCCAGTTCGTTTCGCCGTGGGACATGAAACACATCGTCGAGAAATGCCGGTCGGCAGGGAATGATCGCGTGTTTGTGACCGAGCGCGGATCGAGCTTCGGCTACAACAATCTCGTAGTGGACATGCGCTCGCTCGCCATCATGCGCAAATTCGCGCCGGTGGTCTTTGACGCCACTCACTCCGTTCAGTTGCCGTCCGCGTCAGGCGAAGGTGATCATGCAGTCAGCGGCGGACAGCCTGAATTTATTCCGTTGTTGTCGCGGGCCGCGGTTGCAGCCGGCGTGGATGGAGTGTTCATGGAAGTGCACGACAATCCGGCGGAAGCCAAATCCGACGGTGCCAATGCCTTGCATTCGACCAAGCTGCGCGGCCTGTTGAAAGAACTGCTGGCGATTCAACGGGCAGTGCCCGACGCACACGCGACACCGTAGCAAGCGTGTCAGGGCGATTTGGGACCACGACAGTGTGCGCAATCTAAAAGAACGAGCGGTGCGGTAGCACCGCTCCCAGGGAAGTTATTCCGAGTCTTTGCGGATCTTTTTGCGGGCGCGCTTTCGAGCCAAAGCCTGCTTCACACGGCGCTTCTCACCCGGTTTCAGATAAAAGGAGTGACGCTTCACATCCTTAATAATGTCCTCGGTCTGAACTTTGCGCTTAAACCGGCGAAGAGCGTTCTCTAACGACTCTCCCTCTTGCAGTCGAACTTCTGCCAAACTCATCACCCCCCAACAGTTTCAAATGAATCTTAATTGTAGCGTAAAGCGTGGCGAGCTAAGCTCGATTCCGTTTCAGGAGCCGTCGTGAGTGAAATCGCTGCGATCAACAGTGAACTTCCTGATTGCCCATCATCTGCCAAGGAGCGCGCGCTTACGCCGCTGAGAGATCTAAAACTTCAGCCTCGATTCAGGAGTGCTTGACAAGAGCAACCCCACAGCTCAATATGGCGTCATACGACATGTCGGTCAATGAGCTATGGAGACATTCGCGTTAAGTGAACCGGTATTACTCGTCCTGCTGAGCTTGGCGGAACAGCCGCGACATGGATATTCCATCCTGAAGGACATTGAATCCATGAGTGGTGGGCGCGTCCTGCTGAGTACGGGCACTTTGTACGGCGCGCTGCAGCGCCTGCTCGATAACGGCTGGATCGAACGGGTCCATGAGCACAACGCTTCTCGCGACCGGCGTACGTATAGGCTCACCGCACGTGGACGATGGAATCTGCAAGCGGAAGTCGAGCGCATGCGCCACCTGACCAAGTTGGCTTCGCTGCGCGTGGCCGGCGAGGAGGCGTGATCCTGATGCTTACGGTTTACTGCTGGTTGTTGTATCTGTATCCGAGGAGCTATCGCCATGATTTCGGGCAGGAGATGGCGTTCGTCTTCCGCGACGCACGAAACGCTCTTCCGCCAGTACTATCAGTGAAGGTCAACTTCTGTTGCCGGGAATTATGTGGACTCTTATCCAGCGCTCTCTCTGCGCACTTTGAACGCTTGTTCGGCGCTGCTATTCCATCTCCGAGGTTCTATATGCAATCCCAGTTTCGTTTTCCCCGATCCACTGTGTTCATGATGTGGGTTATCTTGGCGGGTGTGTTGCTTACAATCGAGAAGGCAAAAACCATTCAAGTGAAGTACGGGCCTGAGGAAGTGATGGCCGTCTGGAACTCGTTGCCTTGGTTCCTGTTCCTCTTTCCCGCGCTCGCTTGTGTCGCTGTGGCCGCAATATGGGGATTTCTCTTCACCTTGCGTCGAACGGGGATGCAGCGGCTTGACCGCCTGCGAACCTGGACGGAGCAGCAATAGCCCTTGTCCAGGAAGCACGCGACCAAGCTCTCTCGGGTGAAAATATATCCGCGAGACACAAAAGGAGAGACCGCGGCTGTGGAGGTTTAGTCTCATGAGTTCGGTAGCTTCACCACCGTCCCGTCGAGTCCAGTCGCGGCCCTGTCGGATCTCGAAATGGCTTATCTCGTCAATGGCCCTGCTTTCGCTGCCGGCGCTATATTTCAATTCTCGATGGCGCTAAGGGAAAGCCATCGCTATCCTGCGCCCGGCAAACTCGTTGATATTGGTGGGATGCGGCTGCACATCAACTGTACGGGCGCGGGGAATCCCGCCGTTATCATGGAGGCTGGTCCAAACGTATCCATGTCACCGTCTCGCGCCCGAACGGATCGAGATACGCATGATTTCTGATGGTGAATGGGATCTGCGATCCGCGCTCCGGGAACATGATTCGCCGCCAGCTTCCCACATAGAGAAATGGCAAGGTGAAGAATTTGCCGCGCCACACCTTCTGCATGATTTTGGTGCCAATAGACGCACGCTGGTCCTTGCTGCTGAATCCGAAACGTTCCTGAATTCGGCTATGCAGGAGCCTGAACTTGTCACCGAGCGCCTGCTCGTAAATGGACCTCATGATTTCGGAGTCTCCGGTTTTCGACGGCAGTTCGCGGCGGTTGGCAAGTCGCGTCTGGCAATCAATGCGATTGCCGCGAACATCGCAAGAGAAGGTGGTGGCGGTTTCAACGTTTCTAGTAGTTGCGCGATATTGGCAATACGCACTGCATCCTCAAGACGCTAATCAGTACGGCGGCATGTGGGCCGGTGGAGACATGATTCTTGACGTCTTCATCTTCTGCCTTTTTCTGGCGCCGACCTTCTTGCTGATACTGGTAATTCGGAAATCGGAGGAGCTGTACACCAGTTACACGAATGCTCTGTTTTTTCTTAGCCTGACCGACCAGATTTCAGTTGGGTTCTTCGCAATTCCGGCGGTGAGAGAATCTAATTCGCTGATTGGATTCGCTTGCATGTGGCGGCTGCTGGGATCGCCGTTCGTCTTGCGCGGGATGGCAGGCAGCCGTTTGCTGGCAAAGTTTCCGCGAGCGATGCGGCGGAGCTTGTATGCGGCGCTTATTGAGAGAGCCACGCTGGGTACGCTGATCGTGCTCCTCGGGAGCGGGTATCGAGGCGAATAGAGCGGCCAGTCAGGTTTTCGCCCTGCTGATGCTAAGCCGGATGACGCGGAGTTGCCAGCCAGTCTGCAACGATCCATGCTGCGCCGACGGCGGCCAGGTTGTAGGCATTTCCTCCCCAGGCAATGTGGTTGTGAGGGAGAGCAAAGATCATCGGCGCCAATACCAGTGCGCTGAAGATTAAGAGCATGAGGGCGAGGAGCCGGGCGGCTAAAACGTCGAGGATGCCCGAAAGTATTGCAAGACCGGCCAGCACGAAGGCAATGCCGGTGAGTACGATCCAGAGGGCTCCGCCAAAAGGCATCCACTTCGGAACCATGGGCGCGACATTATGGACGGCGGTCAAGTGCCCCAAGCCAAAGACGATTGAGCACAATCCAAATGTCCAGCGAGCGATGAGGGCTGCTGCCGACGGCAGAGAACGGCCCGACAACGTGCGGTCCGGATCCGGCGAGGCATAGACGACGACAGCCGCGACCGCCAGGATAATCTGCTGGCCAACCGCAGCCAACACCGCGATGTAGACGCCGAGGTGATGTCCGAGGAAGTGAGGGGCAGTGTAGAAGCGCGGAAACAAGAACGCGCCAAAGATGAAATAGATGACGCCCAGTGCGGCTGCACCGGCCCGGGCAGTCGCACGCCAGAGGATCGCCGCGCCCGCGACGATCAGCCAGATGGCAGCAATATAAGCCAGTATTTTAACGCCGGGGATGTGGTCGCTCAAAGCCTGGATGGGCTGATGCGCGGCCTCAAACTCGCCCCACACCAGGTCCATAAGTCCGGCCGCGATTGATGCCAGGCCAAACACATAAACGCCAATTCTCATGATCGATCCGCCTGCGATTGCAGAGGGTCAATCCTAATGAAGAGCGCTTGGCACGATCAAGCTCGTTCGTGACGAACTCGGCGCCATGCATTAATACTGATGAACTTGAAACAAGCACCGTTCAGTTTGAAACGCGACGTTATCGAAAAGGCGCAACTAAAGTAACGTTTCCTGCAGCCAATCGCTAGACGAGAATACTGGCATGAAGAATTCGGGCGTCATTCTCTGGTTGCTGGCAATGGGGCTGTATGTCGTTCCTACTGGCGCTTTCGCCGCAGAATGCCTGGACGCTGCTGACGAGTCTCACCATCAGTTGCTCTATGAAAATGCGGCTGCGCGGGTCCTACTGCTTGAGCTGCCGCGTATCGCGAGTACGCAGCCACACTGCCATGCGAATCCATACCTTTACATCGTAACCGGCGAGAGCAGGAGTTCGACGACACCGGAGGGACGGGCGACGTTCAGTCACGATTGGCATGCAGGCGAAGCCCGGTTTATTTACAGTCCGGCAAAGCAGGTTGTCCGAAACGAGTTGATGGTGCCGTTTCGAGAAGTTATCCTGGAAACACTGCACCGCGTGGAATACAACCCCCTCGACCCCTCTGGTGACAGGGACTTGTTTCCCGGAGACCTTGGCTCAGCTCGGCCGACCTGGACGGTCTCATTTACACGCGGCGATCTCACCGCTTACAAGACGCAACTCGCACCCGGCGATGACGCCACTTTCGGGAGTTCTAACCACCTCCTGATAGCCATAACTGAGGTGAAGCTCGAGCGCAGCAAGGAAAAAGCAGCTCCTGACGAAATTGAGCTCGACGCGCAAGAGTCGCGGATGCTCCCCAGCGGTTCTCCACTCAAACTATCCAATGCTGGCGGGCACTCGGCAACGTTCATCGTGATTGAATTCTGACAGGCGCGAATCGTCACTTGCCTACTTATATCCTTTTAGCGTGAATCGGTGTTCTCCTCGATTGCGCCATCATTACCTATGTACTGGTCTTTTGTGCGAACTCACTGAAGCCCAGTCCGTAGAGCGACGCTCGGAGAAATTGGCGAGAAATTGGCGAGAACAGTGACAGTCTGCTTCCTATACAACACCCACAAAACCCAGTATTGGCGAGCTCTTCGCGGTATCCGCCAGATGTGATCGTCAACCACTTCAGACATTAGTCGCCGGTTGCGTAGCGTCCGTAACTGGAATTACGAAAGCGCATGGACATGGGACATCTTCTTGCTTTCCATGCTGGATGAGATGGTGAGTGCGTCCTATTAAAGGCGCCGATGGCAAGCAACGAATACCTCGACGATGTTCATGTCCGCATGTTTCGGGTGACGGAAGATCTGCGCGCGATCCAGCAGCAACTGAATTGCGCGGCCATGCAAGCGCCGGGCGATCCCGAATTAATGGAAGCGCTGGCGCAGCTGCCCGAGATTGAGTCGCTCGAAATATTGAAATCGACGCTAGATCAGATGCGGCACTTTTTGTTTTTTTATGTGCAGGTAATGACTACAGGTTCTGAGGTGGACGACCGGCCAGCGCCGAAGAAATTGCAGAGCGCGCAAGTCGAGTCGCTGATCGAGAAATACACTTCTCTCAGCGAAGCCGTGCTGCTGCGCCACTTTGCCAATTCCAAGAACCGCAAACCCAACTAATCGCTATTCCAAAGTTACTGACTTCACCAGGTTCCGCGGCCTGTCCACGTCCAGACCTTTTCGCACCGCCATGTAATAGGCGAACAGCTGCAGCGGCACGATTTCGAGAATCGGCGAGAGCAACTCGGGCGTGTGCGGCACAAAGATGGTGTGGTCGACCAAAGCGGCAAGTTCATTGTCACCTCGGGTCGCAAGTGCGATCACCTGCGCGCCCTGTTGTTTGAAGCCTCGAATGTTGGAGACGTTCTTCTCGTAGCGCAGCACCGAGCCAGGATCATTGCGGTCGCAGGTCGCGATAATCACAACCGGCAGGCTTTCATCGATCATTGCGATCGGGCCGTGTTTAGTTTCCCCGGTAGGATAGCCTTCCGCGTGAATGTAGGAAACCTCTTTGAGTTTCAATGCGCCATCCATGGCAACGGGATAATGGATTGCGCGTCCGCAAAAAAGAAAACTTTCGAACTTGTGGAACCGGTCAGCCAGTTGCTGGCACTGCGGCGCTTGCTCGAGGACTGTTTCCGTCTTCTGCGGCAAGGCCAGAAGTTCTTCAATCCACTTTCGTTGCTGGTCATCTGAAAGCGCGCCGCGAACTTGGGCCAGATATTCCGCGAAGAGAAACAACACCGCCATCTGCGCCGTAAACGCTTTAGTGGACGCGATGCTGATCTCTGGGCCGGCGTGAGTGTAGAGAACGCCGTCGGCTTCGCGGGCAATGGTTGAGCCGACGACATTTGATATAGCGATGGTGCGCGAGCCTTTTGCTTGCGCTTCGCGTTGGGCGGCAGTGGTGTCGGCGGTTTCACCAGACTGCGTGATCACGATCGTGATCTCGCCGCTGCTGATCATTGGATTGCGATATTCAAATTCGCTGGCGTAGTCCACATCGACGGGAAGATGCGCCAGCTCCTGAAACATGAACTGCCCGGCAATCCCTGCGTGGCGGCTGGTTCCGGAGGCCACGATATTTACTCGCCGTATTGAACGCAGTTCATCGCTGCCGATCCGCACCTCATCGGCCAGCTGCACTTGCCCGGTTTCGCGGGACACGCGGGGAGCAATCGTCTCTTCGAGCGCCTTAGGCTGCTCGAAAATTTCCTTGAGCATGTAATGCGGAAATCCGCCTTTGTCTGGCATCGTTCTCCTTCAAAATCGTTAGTTAACCACCACGCCTTTTATGACTGTGGCCCGGACTTCCCCAGACGGGGTCAGCACCACAAAATCCGCGTCGGCTCCCGCTTCGATTGTTCCTTTTTTTATACCGACGGCTTTCGCGGGATTCAGCGACGCCGCCCTGACTGCCTGCTGCAAATCTAATCCCGCAAATTTCATGACGTTGCGGACCGCGCGGTCCATGGTCAGTGCGCTGCCCGCGAGGTTGCCATCGCGGGTGCAACGGCCGTCTTTCAACTCCACTTCCAGCGTTCCCAACATATAGCGTCCGTCGGGCATGCCGGTGGCGGAGATGGCGTCGGTAATCAAGACGAATTTCTCCATCCCCTTGGCCCGGAACAAAAGATCGACAACCGTCGGGTCAACATGAATGCCATCTGCAATCACATCGGCGCTGAGTTGGTTGTTGGTCAGCACTTCGCCGAGAATTCCCGGCGCCCGGTGATCGAGTGGACGCATGGCGTTGAATGTATGGGTCGCGTGCCGGGCGCCGGCCTTAACTCCGCTGCGGGCCTGATCGAGCGTGGCGTCCGAATGTCCGATGCTTACGCAGACGCCGCGCCTGGTGGCTTCGGCGATGACTTCCTCCGCGCCGTTGAGTTCAGGCGCAATGGTCAACATGCGCACATGTCCTCGGGCGGCTTGCCAGAGCTTATCGAACGCCGCAACGCTTGGCTCAACCAAATCACCCGGTGGGTGCACCCCGCGCCGAGCGTGACTGAGAAAGGGCCCCTCCAAATGAATGCCCAGGGGGCGCGCTCCAGTCATGTCATCCTTCTCCGCAGCCTCGATCCTGGCCGCTAACTGCTCTAGAGCACTTAGCGTTGCATCCTGCGAGGCCGTGACCGTAGCCGGAAAATAACTGGTGACTCCGTGCTGCGCTAGAAAG
>JBOGLH010000216.1:0-8035 GCA_050746025.1 Terriglobales bacterium
GTTCTTGGCTGGGGCGTGGGCGGAATCGAAGCCGAAGCGGCAATGCTGGGCCAACCGGTTTCACTGTTGATTCCGCAAGTAGTCGGAGTAAAACTCACTGGTCGTCTGCGTGAAGGCGCGACCGCGACCGACCTGGTGCTGACTATCACGGAGATGCTCCGCAAGCACGGAGTAGTCGGCAAGTTTGTCGAGTATTTCGGGCCCGGACTGAAAGATTTGCCGCTGGCTGATCGCGCGACCATCGGAAACATGTCACCGGAATACGGCGCTACTTGTGGAATTTTTCCCATCGATCGCGAGACGTTGACTTATCTACGGCTCACCGGGCGCGCCGACGAACAGATTGCTCTGGTGGAAGCTTACGCGCGTGAGCAGGGAATGTTTCATGATGAGAACACGCCTGAAGCTGAGTATTCCGAGTTGCTGGATTTGGATCTGGATAACGTCGAACCGAGTCTCGCGGGGCCGAAACGCCCGCAGGACCGGGTGCCGCTTTCGAGCGCGAAGGAATCGTTTGAAACTGCGCTGCCTTCGTTAGTCAAGGGCGGCAAGGGACAGCCTGCGCCAGCGGTTGCCGGAAACGGCCATTTAAGTCATGGCAAGGTTGTGATCGCGGCCATCACCAGTTGCACCAACACCTCAAACCCATCGGTGATGCTGGCCGCTGGGTTGCTCGCCAAGAAAGCCGTGGAACGCGGTCTGCAAGTGCCTGAGTGGGTGAAGACCTCACTTGCACCGGGGTCAAAGGTGGTTCGCGACTACTTGGATAATGCAGGGTTAACGCCCTATCTCGAAAAACTGAAGTTCCATATTGTCGGGTACGGCTGCACAACTTGCATCGGAAATTCGGGGCCTTTAGCGCAGGAAATTTCGGAAGAAATTGACCGTAAGAATCTTGTAGTCGCCTCAGTGCTTTCCGGCAATCGCAATTTCGAAGGCCGCATTAACCCGGATGTTCGCGCCAATTATCTGATGTCGCCCCCGCTAGTGGTGGCGTTTGCGCTGGCCGGGCGGATCGACGTTGATCTGCGAAAAGACGCTCTGGGCAAGGACCGCGAGGGCAAGCCGGTGTTTCTTGCCGACATCTGGCCTACGCAACGCGAAGTGGACGAAATGGTAAAGCATTCAATCTCGTCCGCCATGTTTACGAAAAGTTACGGCGAAGTCTTCGAAGGGGACGAGCATTGGCGGTCGTTGAAAGTGCCGGGAGGCGAAACCTACGCCTGGGACGGAAGTTCGACCTACATTCAGCGCGCGCCCTATTTCGACGAGATGTCACTGAAGCCGGACCAGGTCGCCGACATCAAGAAAGCGCGGGTTCTGGCGGTGCTCGGCGATAGCGTGACTACCGATCATATTTCTCCAGCAGGATCGATCAAGAAAGACAGTCCGGCGGGAAAATATTTGCAGGAGCATGGGGTTAATCCAGCAGACTTCAACTCCTATGGCTCGCGACGCGGCAATCACCAGGTCATGGTGCGTGGCACATTCGCCAACGTCAGGCTGCGAAACAAAATGGTCCCGAACCTTGAGGGTGGCTTTACCAAGCATCTGCCGGACGGTGCGGAGATGACAATCTTCGAGGCCTCCGAAAAATATATTGCGGATGGCGTGCCTCTCGTCATTCTGGCCGGTAAAGAATACGGATCGGGATCCTCTCGCGATTGGGCGGCGAAGGGTCCGTTGCTGCTGGGAGTTCACGCTGTGATCGCTGAGAGCTACGAACGCATTCACCGTTCGAATCTTGTCGGCATGGGTATTCTACCCTTGCAGTTTCTAACCGATCAGAATGCGCAGTCACTAGGTCTGACTGGCGATGAGATATTCGAGATCGCCGGCGTCCGAGATGCGGTGGAGAAATTTTCCGCCGGGCAACGGATCAAAGTTCGCGCCAAAGCTGGCAAAGAGACTAAAGAATTCGAGGCGCTGGTCCGCATCGACACACCTCAGGAAGCCTTGTATTACGCGAATGGCGGGATTTTGCAGTATGTGCTGCGGCAGTTGATGGCTGGGAAGCATTGAGAGGGTCAAGGTAGCCATTTGATGTCGATTGTGATACTATTATTGGTATGAGTTCCCAAGCCGACTTGCAGACCACGACTGTCCGGCTGCCGCGCGGTCTCTATGAACAGGCCCGAACCGCCGTCAGGAAGCCTGGGGTCGCCTCCAGTCTGAATGATTTCCTGATTGAGGCCATCGAAGACAAGCTTCACCAATTAAGAGAGCAAGAGATCGACCGTGCCTTCGCAGAGATGGGAAGCGACGAGGAGTATCAGAGGGAAGCGATTGCTGTAGCGCGATCCTTCGAGAAGAGTGACTGGGAAACCGGTCAGATCGCGAATCTGACGGCTTTGACCAATGAACGTTCCCGAAAAAAGAAGTCGTCCAAGTCGCGGTGATGTATTTCTCGCCCGACTTGATCCGATCGAGGGAAGTGAGCAAGCCGGCACAAGACCAGTGGTCGTGGTCACCCGCGATGCGATCAATGCAAATAGCCCCGTCGTTGTGATCGTCCCGCTCACGGATGCCAATAATCCCAAACGCATATATCCAAGCCACGTCTGGATTCCGCAGCCGACGGCCGGCCTTCGCATCACCAGCATCGCCAAAGCCGAGCAGATTCGGGCCATCGCTACCTCTCGCCTGGTTTCGTTTTGCGGGAAGTTGGCGAACTCTCAAATGGCTGAGTTGGAACAAGCAATTCGGATTACTCTCGCCTTGCGTTAGTTCGAATAGCTGATACTTGGCTAAAGCAGAAGTGTAAAAAGCCCCCTTGTGCCGGCGGTGCAAAATCACGTCAGCAAAATTAGGTCTTTTCTCCAGCAGTGCCAGTCCCCGCTGATATAATTATCGCTTGCTCTCTACGTATTTTTTCTAATGGCTAAGCGCCTGATTCGTTCCACTACAGTTTTGTGCGTTCGCCGGGATGGCCACGTAGTCATGGCCGGAGACGGCCAGGTCACGCTTGGCGAGGGCGTCATCAAGCATTCGGCGAAGAAAATCCGGCGGCTGTATCAGGACAAGATTCTGGCCGGCTTTGCAGGCTCGACCGCCGACGCTTTTTCGCTTTTCAGTCGGTTTGAAGCCAAGCTGGAGCAATATCACGGCAATATTGGCCGAGGCGCGGTGGAACTCGCCAAAGATTGGCGCACCGACAAGTTTTTACGGCATCTTGAAGCGTTGCTGTTGGTTTCGGACAAAGAGCAGACATTCCTGCTGAGTGGCCAGGGAGATGTGATCGAACCCGATGGCGGGATCGCAGCTATTGGCAGCGGCGGGCCGTACGCCCAGGCCGCAGCGCAGGCGCTGCTCGATCACACCCAGTTGCAGGCGCGTCAGATCGCTGAAGAGGCAATGAAAATTGCCGGTAAAATGTGCATCTATACGAATGAGAAGGTTACGATAGAAGAGTTGTAATTTATATGGGGACAGCCGCCCTCGGCTGTCCGTAGAGCGCAGCTCGATTTTTAGATTGAACATATCGGATCGTCGATCCGAGGACAGCCGAGGGCGGCTGTCCCCCAAGCATTTATGGCCATTTATCTGCCAGCCAGCGCCGAAGAAGAACAGCTCGCACTTGACGAGCTCACACCACGCGAGATCGTCGCCGAGCTCGACAAGCATGTCGTCGGACAAAAAGACGCCAAGCGCGCCGTGGCCATTGCTCTGCGCAATCGCATGCGTCGCCAGAAGCTTTCTGAAGAGCTTGCTGAAGAAATCATTCCCAAGAACATCATCATGATCGGACCCACCGGGGTGGGGAAGACCGAGATTGCCCGTCGCCTAGCCAAGCTCGCGAATTCGCCCTTTCTCAAAGTCGAAGCTTCGAAGTTTACTGAAGTCGGCTACGTGGGACGCGATGTAGAGTCGATGATCCGCGATCTGCTGGAGATTGCGATCGATAACGTGCGCGAGGAGAAACTCGAGGATGTTGCCGACAAAGCTGAGCTGAATGCGGAGGAGCGCTTGCTCGATATTCTGCTGCCTCCGGCGGCGCCCGCTGCAGGACATCCAGAGCCTGGATTCACCCTGGAGGCTTCATCGGGCGATTCCTATTCGCGCACCAGGGAAAAGCTGCGTCAGCAATTGCGCGAGGGCAAACTCGACGATCGCATAGTCGAAATCGAAACTAGGGAACGCAATTTTCCATCCTTCGAAATTATTTCCAATCAGGGCGTCGAAGAGATGGACGTCAACATCAAGGACATGTTGCCCAACATCTTCGGCCAGCGCACCAAGAAACGAAAGATGAAGGTCAACGAGGCCTTTGAATATCTGATCCAGGAAGAAGAGCACCGGCTCATCGATATGGACCAGGTCACGCGGATGGCTATTGACCGCGTGGAAGATTCAGGGATCATCTTTCTTGATGAGATCGACAAGATCGCCGGGCGGGAAGGCGGGCACGGGCCCGATGTTTCCCGTGAAGGCGTGCAGCGCGACATCCTTCCTATCGTCGAAGGCACCACGGTAAACAGCCGCTACGGAATGGTCCGCACCGACCATATTTTGTTCATCGCCGCCGGTGCATTTCATGTTTCAAAGCCGAGCGATCTGATCCCCGAACTGCAAGGGCGTTTCCCAATTCGTGTTGAATTGCAGTCGCTCACCATGGACGACTTCATTCGCATTCTTACCGAGCCGAAGTCTTCGCTGGTCAAGCAGTACACCGCGTTGCTGGAGACCGAAGGCGTCAAGTTGGAGTTCACCAAAGAGGCGCTCGACGAGATTGCCCGATTCGCGTTTCGCGTGAACGAAGGCACAGAGAACATCGGCGCCCGGCGCTTACACACGATCATGGAACGCGTGCTGGATGAGATCAGCTTCTCTGCCCCGGAACGAAAGGGTGAGCAGATCACAGTGGATGCGGAGTACGTCAGCAAAGCACTGACTGACATCGTGAAAGATCAAGATCTGAGCCGGTATATTCTCTAAATCTGTTACCACTGCTTCGTCTTATATAGAATTCTTGCATGTTACGTCTGCACGTTTGGATTACGCTCGGGGCGATTGTTTTTTTAAGCCTTTATGTCGGGAAGGCTCCGGCGCAAACCGTTTATGGGCCTGACGTTGAGTTCGTTGAGCTTTCTCCTCCCAAATATCCTCCGCTCGCGAGGACGGCACGGATTTCAGGTGACGTGAAGCTTGAGATTCAATTGCGACCAGATGGAACGGTCTCGTCCGTGCGCGTGATAAGTGGGCACCCACTCTTGGCACCGGCTGCCGTCGCGAGCGTTAAGGTTTCGCGATTTGCTTGCTATAGCTGCGTGATGCCCGCTACTTATATTTTCAACTATACGTTTGGGTTTCGGGAAGACAGCGATTGCGGTCTGGTGACATTGCGCTCGCCGAAATGCTTTTACTTCTGGAAGTGTGGCAGAACTGAGTACAGAGGTCGCGCAGCGCTGATTGTTAAGTCGAAAGATCGGCTAACGATTGGGGTCGACGGCGTTTGCGTAGAAACTGACACGGCAAGGAATCGCAAGCAATAGGGAATCGCAGAAAATTGAAGATAATCCTCTGCATTGGTGTACTTGCAGTTTGCGGCGGTTGCGGTACCCCCGGAATTCCGGAGCCGCCGTCGCTTGAACTGGCGCGCCCTATAAGAGATCTGAAGGCGGTGCGCAAGGCGAACCAGGTCCATCTTTCGTGGTCGGTGCCAGAAGAGACGGAGGACCATCAGAGCTTTCGGCACGCTGGGCCAACGCGAATCTGCCGCAGCATGGGATCGCCGATGCATGATTGCGGAACGCTGGTGATCGAGTTGCCGCCGCAAAAAGATACAAAGCAACGAGTTTCCTCCCGGCGAAGAGTACCCAAGTCGCAGCAACCTGTTCCGCCACAGGAAACTTACACCGATCAGCTCTCGCCCAGCCTGGAGTTGCAATCGCCGACGTCAAATTTCTCGTACGCTGTCAGCGTTTTGAATTCCTATGGCAGAAGCGCAGGACTTTCAAACCAGGTGCAGGTTCCGTCTGCCGCAACGTTGGCGGCGCCGGCACATTTGGCAGGGCATCTCTCGGCCAAAGGTGTTGAACTTACGTGGAATGCCGTTGCGTCTCCGCCAGAAATTTCCGGAGTGAAGTACGAGTATCGAGTTTATCGTCGCGATGTGACCAGCAATAGCGATGTCATTGCCGGTGAAATCCCGGTATCGGGCGACGCGAACTCAAGTTTTCTTGATAGCGGCTTCACGTGGGAGCAGACTTACGACTATCGGGTGACCGTAGTGACGGTGGTTGATCGCCCCGACGGCCCGGAGCAGGTTGAAGGCGATGACTCGTCGCCCGTCCGCATAGTCGCGCACGACGTATTCCCGCCGGCAATGCCGACTGGGTTGCAAGCTATATTCTCCGGCCCGGGGCAGAAGCCTTTCATCGATCTGATATGGGCTGGCAACGGTGAAACGGATCTTGCGGGATACAACGTCTATCGCCGCGACGACGGTGGCGGGCCCACCAAAATTAATACTGAACTGGTGAAGACTCCAGCGTTTCGCGACTCCGACGTAGTTCCGGGTCACGAATATTTTTATTCAATTTCGGCGGTAGATGCGCGCAGCAATGAAAGCCCGCGATCAGCAGAAGCTGCCGAAACTGTTTTCAACCAATAACAGATTATTTTAGCCAGAAGACAATCAGGCATATCGATGCGGCGAAGATCGCGGCCGTGGTCAACCATCCCAGAACATTGAGTGCGCGGGTATTCACCCAGCGCCCCATAATTTTTCGGTTATTAGTCATTCGCATGAGCAGCAACATCAGGAACGGACTGGAGAGCCCCTGGACTATTCCTGCCCATACGAGGGTCTTAATCGGATTCAGTCCGAGAAAATTCATGCCCATCGCGACGAGCGTGATAATGACTATGGCGGAGTAGAACGCGCGAGATAGCCTTGCAGGAGTGTGTAGCCCATGCCTCAATCGGAAGGTTTGACAAAAATCGAAAGCTGCCCCGGCAGTCATCACCGGCACAGCGATGAAGCCAACACCAATCATGCCAAGAGCGAATAAGAGTTCCGCGAATTTCCCGGCCAGCGGCCGCAATGCTTGCGCCGCCTCAGCCGCGGTGTTGATGTCAAATTTTCCCGCGCGGAATAGAGTCGCGCCGGTTGAGAGGATGATGAAATACATGACCAGGCTTGAGAAAAACATTCCAAAGCCGATGTCGTGCGCAGAGTGACTGAGTTCCTCTTTCGTCGTGCCCATGCGGTCGACCAACCGACGTCGGCCCATCGAAATATCTTCCTCGACTTCCTGGTTCGATTGCCAGGTGTAAAGATATGCGGAAAGCGAACTGCCAATCGCAGCCACAAAAATCTCGGCAAACTGACGATTCCACTGAATGGTTGGAATCAATGTTGCCTTCAGCGTAGAAATCAGCCCTGGGTGGGCCAGAAAGGCGGAACCGAGATAAGCCAGCAAGGCCAACGCAAGCCAGCGAAATATATTTCGGATCATGGTGTACGATCCCCAGATTTGGAGAGCGAGCACTGCGGCAGTGATCATGACAACGATTACGGGCGCTGGAATCGGCAGAAGCAGCTTGAGAGCGGCAGCCATTCCGCCGATATCGGCCCCCGCCGAGATCGTGTTTCCCACTATCACTGCGCTCAATATCAGTAACAAGAGCCAGCGCGGATAATGCTGGCGGATGGTGGCGAAGAGGCCTTGCCCGGTAACTTGGCCGAGCTTGGAGGACAGGTAGACGACGGCGAACATCATGGGGAGCGCCACTGGCGCAAGCCAAAGCAGAGCAGGTCCGAACTTCGCGCCCGCAGTGGCATAGGTCCCGATGGCAGATGGATCGTCGTCAGCCGCTCCGGTAATCAGTCCAAGCCCAATCGATCGAAAAACGCCCTTGGGAACAGGTTTAGGGGCGTGTCTCTGATAGCGCTCCTCAGATGCGGGGTCGTGTTTCCGGCGTTCTACCGCAACCGGGCCGTGAGGCCGGCGGTCTTAACTCATCGCGCCGAGCCGAAGGTCCTGTAGCCACTCTGGGTGTGTTCCTATTCTGTAATGAGAAGCAGGTCTTG
>JBOGLH010000217.1:0-1822 GCA_050746025.1 Terriglobales bacterium
GTGGCACACTGATTGTTCGCAACACGCAGGACAATTTGGACTTCGTCGATGCCTTGGTCGATCAGGCGAATGTCTCACAGCCGAAGCAGGTCTCGATCGAATCGAAGTTTATTGAGATCAACCAGAATAATCTCAAGGAACTTGGTTTCGACTGGCTGCTCGGCCCGTTTAGCTTAAACGGGAAAGTTTTCGGTTCAGGTGGAACGGCGGGCAACCAGGCACCGCTAGCAGGGCAAACCTTTCCGTTCAACGACGCGAACGGAAATCCCATCGGACAAAATCCTGTCACTAACGGCAACCGCAGCGGCAATTTTGCAATCAGCGCCAATGCGCTTGATGCGCTTTTGATGCCAGGTCTGGGGCAGGTAGCAGGCGCCGCCCCGGGAATCTTCGGCTTGGCTGGGGTGTTCACCAATCCACAATTTCAAGTTGTGATCCGCGCGCTGAACCAGAAAAAGGGGATCGATCTTCTCTCTGCGCCAAGCGTAACGACCAAGAGCGGCCAGCGCGCCATCGTCGAAGTTATTAGAGAATTTCGGTACCCGCGGACGTACACACAGCCGCAGGTTCCTAGCATTAGCAGCACCACTGGAACGACTGTCCTCGGAGGGGGAGCTGCTGTTCCAGTTGTGGTGACCCCGACGACCCCTCAGGATTGGGAGACCCGGAATACGGGCGTCACCTTGGAAGTGGAACCGGTGGTCGGGGGAGATGGGCAGACGATAGACTTGAATCTGATTCCGCAAGTCGTGGAGTTCGAAGGGTTCATCAATTACGGCAGCCCCATCAATGCAGTTGGCGTCAATACTGCGTTTGGAATTTCGGTCTCACAGCCAATTGAGCTTACGCCAAACATAATTAACCAGCCGGTGTTTAGCACGCGCAAAGTGACGACGAGCGTCAGCGTCTATGACGGACAAACGGTCGTGCTCGGCGGGTTGATGCGCGAAGACGTGCAAAAAACAGAAGATAAAGTCCCGATCCTTGGCGACATTCCGCTCATTGGCAGAGCCTTTCGCACCAATGTCGAGCAGCACGAAAAAAAGAACCTGGTCATGTTCGTTACTGCGCGCATCATCACGCCCGCAGGTGTGCCGGTGAACGAAGAGGAAGAGGAAGGCTTGCTGCCGCCGGAGTTACCCGAAGCGCCGGCGTATAAGAAGTAAACAGCAGTTAATAGTCTATAGCTGATTGATAGCTAATGGCTCCCCCAGAGTCACTGCATCTTCGACGGAACCAAAATTGCCTCGCTCATCCCGTGCAAGAATTTCTTGTCAGCCGGAGCAATTGTGGCGAGCGCGCCGCGTAATTTCACGCGATCGGCTTCGATGAAATAATACGGACAAAGTCGCACCCGGCCTTTCATCGTCTTTAGCTCGCCCCGTGAGATACTAGGCATCGTCGAGGACGCGGTCGCGCTTGAGCGTATCTCACGGGGCGAGCCAGAATCCGGATCCCAATAGCGGTGTTCAAAGAAAGTGCCCTTGTGAAATCTTTGAAGAATCGTCGGATTCGACTCGAAGGTCGCCAGCGCGTGATCGATTCGCTTCTCCCATTCGGCGTGCGGCAGATCGCTTCCGAGCGCAATGCCGCGGCTGCCCCAGCTAAGCGGCGAGAATCCGCTCACTTTTAAGAGAAGGTCGCGATCTTTCTGACTAAACTTCGCGGCCTCGCGCCAGTCGTGAATTTCGAGACGTGGAATGACGGCGTGCTGTGGCAGCGGACTGGGATCGAGCAGCCAGGAGTAAGGAATTGCCTCCTGCAACTTGATGAAATACTTTTCTCCCAATTCGCGTCGCCAAAATTCGCGCAACGGCTGCAT
>JBOGLH010000218.1:0-9028 GCA_050746025.1 Terriglobales bacterium
GCAGCTTACCGGACAATTCCCCAACTTCGAAGCCGTGCTGCCCAAAGACAACAACCGCATCATCGCATTGCACGGCGAAGACCTGGGTGCGGCCATCTCGCGCGTGGCCCAGTTTGCCGACGAGCGCTCCCGTGCCGTGCGTCTTAAGCTGGAGAAGGGTGAACTGAAACTTTCGGCGTCATCGACCGAAACCGGCGAATCCGAAGACTCGATCGAAATCGACTACACCGGCGAGCCGCTCACCGTAGGGTTTAACGCCCAGTACATTACTGATTTCTTGAAGGCCGCAGGTTCGGGCGACGTTCGCCTGGAACTGAAGGACTCTCAGTCCGCCGGCCAGCTCCGCCCCGCCGAAAGCGAAGACTATAAGTACCGCTACATCGTTATGCCGATGCGGATCTGAGGACTGGCATAAGAAGTCTCCTCTAAATTTGTTCCATTTTAGTGGAGTAAAGAGGATCGGAAAGATCAGCAAGCTTGCCGCGCAATCAACGTGGCGGGATTACCGATACCGCAGATTGCGCCGGCTGTGGACGTCCCCTCCGGGGCGGCTCGATTCAGTCTTTAATCTGCACCGAATGATTTTTTCCAGACTGCGTAGCAATGACGATTGCTGCTCTCGACCCGCCGGTGCTCCGCCGCGAATTGCTTGAGTTGCCAAAACGCTTTCAATATTAGCCTGACATCCTTCCTGTTCTAATAACAACCTGCTTTCCCGCTGACACTCACAAGTTTTCCCTCTTTTACACAACATTTCGAACGCGCCATCGAAGTCTTGCTCCGCCCAAAAATAATTCTCAACGTATGATCGTTTTATCGTCGAAGAGGATTTTTTGATTAGCATGCCAATAAGAGAAGCGATACGCAGTGGTAGACGCCAAAATTTTTACACCACCGATAACAGTTTCATTGATCACTACGCAAAGGAGTTGCAGCCTACAGATGTTGCTGTTTATCACGCGCTTGAACGCTACGCTAACTGCCACACTCGTTCGACGTGGGTGGGTACTGCTAAGCTGGCTGATGTATTGAACGTGTCGCAAAGAACGATCCAGCGCTCGCTCAAAGCGCTAGAGCAATTGAAACTAATTCGGATCGTCCAAACTTCTACGGTAAAGATGTATTTTGTCCTTCCAGTGCCACCTCGCCCGAAAACGGCGGCTACTCCTCTCTTTGACCAACTAGACGAAGAGGCCTTCTTTGCAGACGACACTGCTGTCGCGAGTGCGACACCTGAGTCGGACGTCTCGTCATCTGTGTCGCTCATGGCGTCGGTCGTGTCGTTCGGGACGACAACAGCGTCGCGAGCGCGCGACAAATATGGCAGTGCATATAAGGAAGAACAAGACTCACTGAACAAAACTCAAGAACAAGACTTCTTTAAGAAAACATCCGAACGAGGAAACCCGGAAAAACTAACCACTGCTCGACGGATTGTAGAGATACTGGGGCTCGCGGAAACATCATTGACGTCGGCATTAGCAGCGGTGGAGAAAAAAGTACGAAGCACTAACTTGTCCCTCGACGGAGTGCTGCAGGATATCGTCACCGAAGCAAATCATGCCAGGCGGAGGGGAATAGAATGTGACAAGTTCCTTGAAGATTTCTTAGCGCAGAAATCGGCGGAGCAGGTAATTGAGCGGCTCCATCTTCCCGCTACCAATAGCCTCATTAGCACCGTCAAAGCGGCCATCAAGGCCGAAGCTTCATATATGGGGCAATCCATAGACGAGGTGCGTGAGCTGATCGCAAATTCAGCCGGAGATGACAGTCGCCGGGGCATAACTATTGACAGATTTTATTTTGAGAACGTTAAGTGGAGGTCGAATGTCAATACCAGCAAAGCCGAAAAACGAAAACTTGACAATCTTGCCGCCAATGAAAGGGCGAGAGAACTCCTCAGACAACAGCGTCACTGAGTGGCTGTTGGGCGAGGTAATGGCCCTCGGAGAAGCATTTGGTGAAGGGCTTACGGCTGAGCGTCAAGCAATTTACGCTACTTCTTTGGCAGACATACCGGTTGACAAACTTCGGCATGCCATTAAAAGAGCAATAAGGGAACTGAAATGGTTCCCGAAAATAGCTGAATTGCGCGAACTCGCGGGCTTGTCTCCTGAGAGTACAGCCGACGGCCGTCCTGGAGTGGAAGAGGCTTGGGCTCTTTGCCCAAAATCGGAGGAGACGTCCACAGTGTGGACAGCGGAAACGGCCGAGGCCTTCGAAGTCGCACGCAAACTGCTGAACGATGGGGACCAGATCGCTGCTCGTATGGCATTTAAGGAGAAATATTCAGCACTGCTTGCGTCCGTGCGCTTAGAAGGTAAGCCGATTAGGTGGATAATCTCGCTTGGATGGGATAAATCAGACCGGGTTCGAGCCCTATGCGACGCAGTTCGTAAAGGACATATCTCGTCAAATGAAGCCTACCGATTACTCGGGCCGGAAGCAGCGGAAGAATTCTTAATGTCGCTTCCTGTTCCTGACCGCAAATTGCTTGTCGGTGACCTAAAACGCGACCTATCGCAGTTGACCGGGCTCTCACGTGTACTCGCCGAACTTGCAGAGGCTCGGGTTTTACCGAAGGAAGTAACCGATGAGTCGCGCTCTCCATACAAAACTCCCGCTGAACGGTCCCCTGAAGAGGTACGAAGGCTACGTGAAAAAGCAAACGAGCAAATCGAGTTTGTTCGGCGGTCCCTCAGAAGATGAAGTAAACGGGATCTTGCGCAAGAACCTGCTTAACGAGAATGTCTCTTCCAACTCCGAACGCCTGAACGCCAGACCGAAAAGCTTCGTGCCATGAGCCGAAGAACCCTAGGAGTTCCGTATCCTGAACCACAACGTACTCACCGCAAGGGGTCCGTAGCCACTCTTCTTTGTGCGCTGCATAGTACTGCAGCTCCAGGAAGAATCGATTATCTTCGCGAACGTTGTTGGCTGAGACTCCCACCGTTTTGCCTCGAATGGCGCTTTTCTGACGGAAGGCAATCATCCTTGGACTAGCTCGGCTCGTCAAGACCAGTCGAGATGCGCGGTTTTTATCGTGAGAATCGTCGCCCTTCCGTGCTAAAATCCCCAGCATCTCGGGTACCGAGTAATGGGGCGTGTTCTCAGCGAGGTCATGAGGAGGCGCCATGTCTGGGAAGTATCTGCTTCTGGTCTTTTCGGTTTTTCTATCTTCCATTTTCGTTCAGGCTGCAACCAGGGACATCATTCCCGCCGGCACACTGCTGCACTGCACCATGGACGAGCCTAATTTTTCAGCTAAAACTGCGCAGGTGGGCGATCCCGTCCTGTGTAACCTTGGCCCATTAGGAACATTTGGGCATTCGGTTTTTCCGCGCGGCGCCGAGCTCAGCGGACATTTGCAGGACTATAAAAACCCTGGCCACTTTTTCGGCAAGGGCTGGCTGGCGATTGAATTTGACCGCATGATCCTCCCGGGAGCGCAGGTCCTCCCGCTGGCCGCCAAAGTCATTTCCGCTCCGCACAACAGGGTCGATGCTAAGGGCGATATTAAAGGCAAAGGTCATCCCACGCGCGACGCCCTGCTGTGGACGGTCCCGGTGTTCTGGCCGAGCAAGGTTCTGACCCTGCCCGCCCGGGGACCGTTCCCGGCGTTGAAAGGCGAGACCCGCCTGACCCTGCGCCTGATGGAGGACGTGGAAGTGCCGTTCGCGGTCGCAAACAACGGCGTGCCCAAACCCGACTATCGGCCGAGCGCCTATCGTGGGAGTTCGTCGCTCTATCAGCCCGCGTCAACAATGCGCTCTGAGGCCGTCCAGTCAGACGCGTCGCCCGTCCGGAGCATCACCTACAGCCAGCCGCGGTCAATGCCAGTTCAACGCCGTGGACAGGTCACCGTAATCGCTCTTCAGGCCGGGACAGCCCTGATCGCGAGCCGCTACTGGGTTGAAGGTGAGGATTTGCACTGCGTCTCACAGGATGGTTCAGAGCAGAACGTGCCGCTTACGCTAGTCGACCTGGCGCAGACGGTTAAGGTCAACCAGGAGCGGAACGTGGCCTTCTCGCTGCACTCCCGGCTGATTCGAGAAAGAACCAGGCCGGTGGACGACGGAAGCGTGGTGCAACAGTAAGGCAGCCGCGCCGGCTCGTGATGATTATTGGCGTCCGCGTTTCGAGCACTTAGAAGCGCGGGCGCCTTTTTCGTTTTCATCTGCGGCGTTCATCCTCGACGCCCTGCCCGTTGACGGCACTCCATCCAAGGAATACTCTGTTCTCCCCAGTCGGAGGCTCTATGCTCAGCGGATTCAAGCAATTTATTCTTCGCGGCAACGTCGTCGACATGGCGGTCGGCGTGGTGATCGGCGCCGCCTTTGCAACCGTAGTTTCGGCCTTCACCAAAGATCTGCTCACGCCTTTGATCGCCGCCCTCGTGGGGAAGCCGGATTTTTCTTACCTCGGCTTCACCATTCGGAGCACGCACTTCCCGGTTGGAGACTTCATTAATGCTGGGATTTCTTTCCTGCTAGTTGCCGCAGCGGTTTACTATTTTGTGGTAACGCCGGTGAATATTCTGGTCGCTCGTATGCACAGGGCCGAGATCCCCGCGGATCCAACAACCAAAAAATGTCCTGAATGCCTGAGCGTGATTCCAATCGACGCCCGACGCTGCTCCCATTGCACACAACCAGTAGGCGCGCGCGCCGCGTGAAGCGTGGCAGTTTCCAGTAGGATAGAAAGAGTGAGGTTGCTCCGCGTTCTCGCTTCGATCGTCCCCCTAACACTGCTCGGAGCTGGAATTCTTCCTGCTCAGACCCGCAAGGCCGGAACCAGCGCCAAACCAATCTCCGCGGAAAAATGTGGTCCACTGGACGGGCAGCTCCTCAGTTGTCCAAAGTTTGGATTCACCTACAAAGTTATTTTTGGCTGGGTTGATCGCACCGCCGACATGCAGCAGGATGAAGACCTGCCGGAGCAGTCCGCAAACCCGGAGTCATCCAGCACGAGCACTCCACCCGTCGATCGGCCGAAAGCCTCCAGTTCAGAACCTGCTGAAACTCTGCTCGCGGTTTTCGAGCGCCCGCCCGCCGCGCCCGGGGACACGATCAATTCAGCCGTAGTGATCGCCGCCGAGCCACTGGCAAACTACCACGGCATCAAGACAGCCGCCGACTATCTCAATCCGATCAGCGAGCTCGCCCAAAACCGCGGATTCAAAGTGGTGAATGAACCCTATGAGTTTGCCGTCGGATCAAAGCGTCTGGCTCGAGCCGATTTCAACAAAGAACGCGGCAAGCTGATGATGTGGCAGAGTTCGCTGGTGATGATCGAGAAAGGTTATATTGTGTCGTTCACCTTTATCGGCGGCACCGAAGAGGAAGTAGATGACCTGATCGGAAACCTGGCGTTCAGGACCAGAGCTGCCTCTAAAGCTTCCACGGAAAGAGAGAGGAAATGAAAACGATTTTCCGCTGTCTTGCGCTATTTACGTTGGTATTGGGTTTCGTCGTCCTTTCGAGTTTTGGTGCAGGTCATGGTGGCAAATATCTTCTTTTTGTCGGAACGTACACAAACTCCGAGAGTAAGGACACCGGCAGCAAGGGAATTTATTCCTATGATTTTGATGAGACGTCAGGAAAGCTCACATCATTAGGCGTTGCGGCCGAGACCACCAACCCTTCATTCTTGGCCGTAGCGCCTGGCAATAAATTTCTGTACGCCGTGAACGAACTTCAGAAATATGAGGGCGCGGCCAGCGGCGGAGTCACTGCTTTTGCGCTGGACCGGCAGAGTGGCAAGCTCACGCAACTGGACGAAGTTGCTTCGCGCGGCGCCGACCCTTGTTACATTTCGTTCGACAAAACCGGTAAGTTCGCATTGGTGGCCAACTACACCGGCGGGACCGTCGCCGTTTTTCCGCTTGCCTCAGATGGCCATGTCGGCGAAGCATCATCTGTCCAGAACGACGAGGGCGCTCTCGGCCCAAACAAAGAGCGCCAGGAACATTCCCATGCTCACTGGATCGAAGTGTCCGCGCGGAACCGGTTCGCATATGTGGCCGATCTTGGCCTTGATCGAGTATTGATCTACAAATTTGACGCGAGCAAAGGTGCTTTAATCCGCGCCGAGCCATCTTCTGGCAAGGCTGCGACAAACGGGAAAGATTTCTTTTCTGCCACTCTTGCCCCGGGCACTGGCCCGCGCCATGTTGTCTTTTCGCAAGATGGCAAATTCATGTATGTTCTCGGAGAAGTGGATTCGACCGTTACTGTCTTCGCGAATAACTCGAACGAGACTTTCACATCTATACAGAAGATCTCAGCGCTTCCCTCCGGGTTCTCGGGAAAGAACGACGCAGCCGAGATTGTCATCCATCCCAGCGGAAAGTTCCTTTACACCTCGAACCGCGGCGATGACAGCATCGCGGTTTTTGCGATTGATCGCACAACGGGCAAACTTACCTCTATCGAACACGTTCCCAGCGGAGGCAAGACCCCGCGCAACTTCGCAATCGACCCCGCAGGGACACACTTGCTGGTGGCCAATGAGGAGACCGGCAACATTGTCGAATATCAGATCGATCAGGCGACAGGAAAGCTGACTTCCGAACACGAGGTCGCGAAGGTGCCTGCGCCCGTATGCTTAATTTTTGTACCAGAGTAAGGCCGTGCGGGTCGGACATTCCTGTCCGACAAGTTTTTTATGGTGGGAAAGGTGCGCCGCTACTCCAGCGCTTCAGGATGCAGTCCGATGTTCTTTTCCCCGGCCGCCTTTTTCTGGCTGTACTTCTTCATCCACGCTTCCCAGCTTTTGCCCGCTGCGGAGTCTTTGCCGGTGAAAGCGAGCGCTGCAATATCGGCGTACGAAATTGAAATCTTCTGATTGCCGCTTTTCGGATAAAGCCGAACAACGGAATCGGCCAGTGAGAACCCGGTTCGGCGATCGAAGATATAGCCTTCGACTTTCTCGCCATTCTTCAGAGTGAGCGTGACGTCCCCACGAAAGTCGAAAGCCTTTTCTAGAGCACCGCGGACTTCTTCCCCGCTGGCCAGCTCCGGAATCCAGCCTTCCAGGTTTTCACGCTCACGTCCTGGAGCGTGTTCGAGTTCTTCGGGATTTGCGGTGCCGCGTTGCGGTACGCTCATGAAGGTTTACTCGGGCAATCGAAGCACGGGAGAATCGGTGCGGCAACAAACCCCATACTGTTGCCAAAGCCGGAACCACGGGCTACTCGAGAGCCGCTCATCGTGTCTTCGATTGGCAGCGGCGACATCGCTGGGAGTCAACGGCCGGATGTCAGAACGCGAAAAAATTTCTTCGAGTTGCTCGATGTCCGCTATTGTTCGCTCGACGTCCAATTTGTCTCCGTTGGATAATCAGGCTCGCGTTTCTTGCAACGACTGCGTCTCGATTTGGACCAAGGGCCCCGCGGTCTCTGACGAAATCTCATCCAACAAACGCGCCGCGCCCGGATCTTCATAACGTCCAAACAGCGTGGCCTTCACCGTGTCCGCGAAACCGCGCAATGATCCAAAGGTATCGTTCACCGCCGAGGCCTCGTATCCACTGTGCACCATGCAATTGGCGCAGCGCGGGTTGCCGGACTCAGTTCCGTAATTCTGCCAGTCAGTCGTCGCGATCAGCTCCTGGAATGTATCGGCATAGCCATCCTGCAGCAGGTAGCAGGGCTTCTGCCATCCGAAAATGTTGTAGGTCGGCATGCCCCACGGGGTGCAGGCGTAATGCCGCTTGCCCATTAGAAATTCTAGAAAGAGCACCGACTGATTGAACCGCCAGGTCTTCTTGCGATTCGCCAAAATCGCCCGGAATAATTTCCGCGTGCGCGCACGTCCCAGAAAATGCTGCTGGTCAGGAGCTTTGTCGTAAGAGTATCCCGGCGAAAGCATCATGCCTTCGACGCCCAGCTCCATCATCTCGTCGAAGAAAGCGCGCACGCTCTTGGGATCGGCGCCGTCGAACAGAGTCGTGTTCGTGGTTACGCGGAAGCCGCGTTTCACCGCCTCGCGGACCCCTTCGAAAGCCTTGTCATACCCGCCCTCCAGACACACCGACATGTCATGATGCTCACGCTGGCCATCCAGGTGAATGCTGAAAGTCAAGTACTTTGACGGCTTGAACAGATTGATCTTCTCTTTAAGCAGCAGCGCATTGCTGCATAGATAAATGTATTTCTTGCGCGCGACCAGACCTTCAACGATGTCCGCAATCTGCGGATGCAACAGAGGCTCACCACCCGGGATCGACACCATAGGCGCGCCGCATTCGTCGACTGCCTTAAAGCATTCCTCGGGCGTCAGCTGGCGCTTCAGAATGTGTGCGGGATATTGGATCTTTCCGCACCCGGCGCATGCCAGATTGCAGCGGAACAAAGGCTCGAGCATCAGGACCAGCGGATACTGTTTGCGCCGGGCGATTTTCTGCCCAAGCACATAAGTAGCCACCGTCCACATTTGCGAAACAGGAACACTCATATTTGTGTAGATACCTATGTTATCAGGAGACCCCTAGCCATTTTCTATTTGCCGTTAGCTTTTAGCTACCCCGAATAAGCTTGGATGCCGGAGAACAAAGCCAGTTCTTCAAGCGTGCCGAGCCAATTCTTCAGTGCGCTGTCGGCGAACCCCGGCATTATCCGTTTGATGCATAAAACTCCCCTGAAAACAGCAGTTTACCGCCCCGGTTCAGAGCTCGAAAAAGTACCTGAATTGTGTTAAAATTGAGAATATCAAAAGATGCCTTAAGTTATTGGAATTTCAGTTATTTGTGGGAAATCTGCAGGCATCAAGAAGGGCTCCGGAAGATTACTGGGCGCAGCCTCTTTTTTGTGGGTAAATTGAAGGCGTTCTGAACCAGTGTTCTCCCCCAATTTGAATGGCGACCAAAGAGATCAATGCAGCAGCAATCCTGGAAGAAAAAGCCCAGGAAGCGAAAGCTAAGAACGCCAGAGCCGCGGCTAATGGCAACGGTGATTACAACGCCGACTCCATCAAAGTTCTGGGTGGGATGGAAGCCGTCCGCAAGCGCCCGGCTATGTACATTGGCT
>JBOGLH010000219.1:0-11010 GCA_050746025.1 Terriglobales bacterium
TCTGGTCGCAACCTTTTTCGGCGCCGGGCGATTGCGACCTGGCCAGGGCACCTGGGGATCTTTGGCAGCGGTGCTGATTTGGCTGGGGGTTAGCCGTGTGGTCCCTCCGCAATGGCATACTCTCATTTTGGCGGTCATGGCGGCCGTCGTAACTGCGATTGGAATTCCAGCAGCCACAGCAACCGCAAAAGCCTCAGGCGTGAAGGATCCGCAGTTCGTGGTGATCGACGAAGTTGCCGGCCAGTGGATCACGCTTTTGTTTGCTCCGGTCGCATGGAAAACCCTGTTGGCGGGCTTTATACTTTTCCGGGGCTTCGATATTGTGAAGCCGCCACCGGTGCGGCAACTGGAAAAATTGCCGTGGGGAACCGGAATTGTGCTCGACGATGTGGCTGCGGGATTTTATGCGCTGGCGGTGATGCAACTTTTGCTGCATTTAAGGATTCTTTCCTCATAGCTTCTGATCTTGGATTAAAACGGCGATGTCGATCTCCAATCGAATATTGGGAAAGAAGAATGTGAACGGCCATCCTCACATTGAGGCGGTCACGCCAGCCGCCGCGTTGCCGGGAGGCGAAGTACGCATCCTTGGCAGCGGCTTTCGCGCGCCCGAGCTGCGGCGGCCGGAGGTGCGATTCGGCGACAAAGAAGGTGCGATTGTCATCAGCGCCGATGACTTTGTAGTCGCGCGTGTGCCGGATGGCGCAGGCTCGGGATCGGTGGTCATCTCGACCAACGGGCATTCGAGCAATGCCCAGGCCATCAAGGTCGCGACTCCGATTGCTGAGAACCTGCACCCGGTAACTAATCCCGCGCTGGATGTGGAAGGAAACATTTATGTCACGTTTTCCGGGTCGCGCGGGCAGAAGGTCCCAGTTTCGATTTTCAAGATCGACACCAATTACAACGTAAAGCCGTTTCTCACAGAAATGATGAATGCGACGGCGATTGCCTTTGATCGTGAAGGACAAATGTATGTCACTTCGCGCTTCGATGGCGCGGTGTACCGGGTGGCGCCGAACGGTACTATGACGGCCTATGCGGAGAGCATGGGCGTCGCTACCGGATTGGCATTTGACCGCCAACAGAATTTGTACGTGGGCGACCGCAGCGGCACGATTTTCAAAGTCGCGCGCGACCGCCAGATTTTTGTTTTTGCAACGATCGAGCCGAGTGTTTCCGCTTATCACTTGGCAGTCGGCCCCGGCGGCGACCTCTTCGCGACCGGACCAACAACTTCGAGCTTTGATTCGGTATACCGTATCGATCCGCATGGTGCGGTCACGGTGTACTACCGCGGCTTGGGACGCCCGCAGGGCATGGCATTTGACCGCGAAGGCAATTTGTACGTTGCCGCTTCTCTGGGCGGCCAGCGCGGCATTGTCAAGATTTCGCCAGACGGCAACGCTTCTCTTGCGGTTGCCGGATCGAGCCTTGTCGGCTTGGCCTTCGCTCCGGGTAAATCCGCTGTGCTGGCCACCACCAGCGCGATCTATCATCTGGCCTGGGAGGTGGCGGGCCAACCTCTGATTGAGCTTTCTTAGCGCCGATTTCATTTAAACTGCCAAGGTGACGAGCATCCTATTCTTTTCATCAAGTTACCAGCTTAAAAACTAACACTGTACCGGGTTCTGGCCGGGTTCATTGTACCGCTGTTGAAAGTTGCTTCAACTGTTTTTCAGCTTCAGCCTGCAAATAAACTTCGGTTCGTTCCTGCGCTGAGATCAGATCGTGTTCGGAGGAAATATTGTAAGCATCGAAAACTTTCCGGGTCTTGTGTCCGGTCAGCTTCATGCACACGGTTTCGGGAGTTCCGGCGCGGGTGAGAGCCCGTACCCTTGTCCGTCTCAGGTCATGCACTACCCGGCCCTCGCATCCGGCCAGCTTGACCGCCCTTTTCCAGATGTGATGGTAGTCGCCAATCGGCGTACCATCACCCCGGTGAAAGATCAGATCGCCAGCTTGCAGCTTGCGACGGCGCTCAAGCAAACTCGCCAGTTCGCCGCTGACCGGACATTTGCGTCTTTGCCGATTCTTGGATTTTCTTTCCTCTAGCGTGAGCATCGCGCCGTCGATGTTCGCCCACGTCAGCCCTGATACGAACCTGTGGAAGCGTTCCCCATTCACCACGAACAATTTCTTCTTACCCATCACTTCGCCCGCCCGCCATCCTGTCAAATGCAGGCAAAGCACGGCATCGGCTAAATAATCGGGTAGGAGCGTAAGCACCCGGCGAAGTTCATGCGCCTCGAAAAATCCTTGCCTTGTCGTTCCGATAGTTGAAAGCTTGGGAACATTCGGCGCGGGCAGTTTCGCCAGCTTCATCGCTTTGAGCAGCACTCCGACTTTTTTGTTAATGCTTCCGTTTGCGGCCCCGGCTTCTCTCATCTCTAGCTGCCAATGGCGAAGCACATCTTCCGTAATCTGTTTGCATGACATCGAACCAAACCGTTCCCGCACGAACTTGACCTCAGACGCCGTTTGCGCGTGAAACTTGTCAAGCAGGATGTACTCGCTTTCAAATGCATCCAGGATTTCCGTAACTGATTTTTTCTTCGGCGGAATATAAATCTGATTGCCAATTTCCGCCGCCGCGACTTTCTTCATTTCAGTTTCGAGCATCGTTTTGGCCTGCTTTTCATCCGCGTAACGCCCGACCGAGGTGCGAAATTCTTTCTGACCGTTGAAGTAAGCGATCCACCATCGACCGCCGCGTTTGTAATACCGACCACCTTTCTTTCCTTTCATCTTTGTGTCCTCCATAGTTAATTAATTAACGACGTTGCCGGATGAATTTCTGAAGCTCACCCGAGTGAAACAAAACTCGTGATCCGACATGACGAACAAACGGAAGCTCATTATGGCGTCGCAGCCAATGAATGCTGCATCCTAAAATTTCAGAAGCTTGCTTGATGTTCAGGAGCTTTTCCTCTGTCTGCGGAATCGGGGCAGGTGCACTCAAACGTGCGCGGGCGATGGCGTCTGCTTCGGCCAATCGGCCAATGTAACCGGGCAGTTCCGCAACCGAAGCGGCCCTTGCTCTTTCAACAATCATCTCGTCTGTCATAATTTGCCGTCCTCCGGTTCTTCCACTACGCTGCGCCCATAGGGCAACACACCTACAGGCTTCGTTTGACGTGCTGCCCTACCGCAGAGCCTGCAATTCTTTGTCGCGCGCCAAGCGCGTCTCTGGCGTCGATATGCCTCATGGCAACTCTCACTGCAATAAAACGAACCTCTCACCGCCCGTCTCTCGGGAATCAAATTTCGGCATACGGTGCAATAGATCATCATCGGGCTATGTTCCTAGTTCCCTCTGCCCTTGAATTCGGGCGGATGATAACCGCCACGCAATTCAATTCCTCGAAAACCGCGCGTTGCGGGTGTTCTATGCCTTGCGATCCCCTCTACTGCTTCTAGACTTTGGGAGAAACTTTTGATCGAACCGACGTACTCGCCGCGTGATTCGGCCCATTCTTTCCAGTCATCGAACAGGACTGCAATAGGGGTAAAAACTGGCTTGAGGGTGCAACGCTCTTCTATCCAACGCTCGGTCGCGTTTTCTTCGCTGAGATATTCCTTTGTCGCTTCGCTTGCGATGGCCGGAGGTTTTAAGCCCTGAGCCTGCCATGCCAGACAGCCGTCCAGCATCCAGCGCAGAATCGCGGGCCATTCCGGTTTTAGCTTTTCGCTAAACTGCGAGTCGCGTTCGGCTGCGGGGATCGTACAGGTGAACGGCACCAGGTGCATGCGACGCCGAATGGCCTCGTTGACTGAGCGCAGGGCGGGCCGATGGTTCCCGCTAATAATCAGTTTGAATGTCGGAGTGTACTCGAAAAAATCCTGCCGCATAAAATGGGCGGCAACCTTATCCCCTCCGGTGAGGCTTTTGATCTTGGCCTCGTTCCAGCGTCGGCCCTTCTCAACTTCATTGGCCAAAACCAGCCGCGCGCCGCACAATCCGGCCAGGTCGGTCGGATGTTGATCGGTGATCGAGTCTAGAAACGTCGCAGGAGGCGCGGTTTTGGTGTAACTGTCCAGGATGCCGGACACCGTGGATGTGAACACACCCTTTCCGTTCCCGCCATGCCCATGAAAAAAGAACAGCACCTCAGCGGAAATTCCAGTCAAACAGCAGCCCGCAATCCTCTGCAAATAATTTTGCAGGTCGGCATCTCCGTTGGTGATGAGCTTCAGGAAGCCAGACCATCGGGGAGCAGGTGTACCCGGCTCAGCCAGGGCAGCGGACACAATTTTCGTCATGAAGTGCTGACGATCGTGTTTCAGGAGTTCGCCCGTGCGCAGGTCTATCTCGCCGTTCTGGCAGCAAATCGACCAAGGATTGGTGTCCAATTCTTCCATCATGATGGTGAGCGTAGGATCGGACGCTGCCAGATTCATTACCGCTTTCACGGTTCGATAGGATGCGAGTGCGCGCCCGCGTCCCATCTTGATCGTGTCGGCCATGATGGCGAATTGACGGCAGGTATCGCGAACTATGTCGGTAACCAAGTTCGGCGAGTCGCGCTGCCACACCTTGCCATCCCAAAAAAGCCAGCCGCCCATCTCTGGCGAATAGCGCACACTCGCGCCGTGAGTTTCGACGAAGCGCTTCGCTATTTCATCTTCGCTAAAGGGAGAAGTTATGCCGGATGTGGGCGCAATTCCTGATGTAACCGTGATGGGCTTGCCTGTTGATTGCAGCGCGGTTTGGATCGTGGCTGTGCGATAGTCCTCACGTTCCCATTTTTCGCGATAGAGCCCGCTCAACCTGAAACCGTTGTCCACATCTGAATCATTTAATCCGAGTCCCGCCAGCATCGAACAAAGACTCAGATCGGCTTCCGACTGCGACGGGTAGAGGCTTTCCCATTGGCCACTCATCAACCCTTTTAACTTAGGATTGTTTTGGAAATCGAAAGTGCGGGCCGTCATCAATCGGAAAAGCCAACCGATGTCAGCCTGTTCAATCGTGACCGGAGTGCCGGGAATATGCTGCCCGGTCATGGTGAAATATTTTCCCCGGTCGAACATTTCCAGCCAGCCGATTTTGTGGCATTGCGGCAAGGAACTTCTCACCAAAATGTGAATGCCATCATTTGGGCTGCGCTCGGTATAGCTGTTCAGCCGCTCGGAAATTCGGATTGCATAGGGAGCCAGTTTTCCTGCCGCATCGACGCAATGATCGAGGTCAATTCCGCAAACACCAAGGCCACGAGTTAGCACAAATCCAACACCGCCGTGTCCGTTCAGACTTGCGGTTGCGCTATTGAAGTCGCGCCAGGTATCAGGCTTGTTCGTGGATGCGTATTCATTAGTGCCCGGAATGATCGGCGGTTTTGTAGGTTTGCCATCGCGAATTTCTTCCCGCCAGCAAACCCACTGCGCGCGCGCCTTCAGTTCGGCGGGGATCACATCGAAATTCATCGAGAGCACTCAACGAAGGTGAGAAGTTCAGCGGCGAGGTGCAAAAACTCCACCATGGCAGGTGCATCTTTGCGGGTGACAAGTTCTATCTTCAAACCGCAGTCAGGGCATGCCCAACTTCCTCTAAGTCGCCGGAATTGCCAACTCTTGAACTGGTCTGGAATTGCCGAGTGAAATTCACACCATGAAGCACTGACCCAGTTAAAAGGAAAATGGAGTGCATGGAGCGGGCCGCGCCAGCCACGCGGGTTGTCGGCATCGGTTGGAATGGGTGTGCCATCTTCAAATTTGGGTAAGGTTGTGGTAACGTCGTTCTGCTGATGCATAGTGCTTCTCGATGGGGTCGCTTACTCTGACAGGTGAGGCCGACCCCATTTCCTTTTTCAAATCACATATAACCTCATAGCTATACGTGATTGCTTTCCTCGAAAGTCTCAAATCCCCCGACAAAGCCCATCAGAAACGCCCGCGGGATAAGTCTGCGTCTGCGTAATACCCGGCTGGGCACGTCGCCGCGCTTAATCATTTTTTCGAGTGTTCGCAGGGAGATGCCCAGCAGCCTCGCAGCTTCGCGACGGCTGATGAGTAAAGGAGCTTCGTTCGGAATCGTTTCGGTTCGCATTCTGAAATCAGGATGCGCCCCAAAAGAAGAGAAAAGCTATTACGTAAGACTTACTTTTTATTACCTCGGTCGAGTTGGATTTTTCCAATCATGTTGACCCGGAGACTATCTAGCTTTAAGGGCTGGCCGTTCTTATCGAGAAAGTGCTGGCGCATCTGGCGGTACACATCTGCCTTATTGCGCGCCTTCAGATTTCCATCCTTCAAAAGAAAGTCCGCTAAATCTCGCAGCTCACCAAGCCACACCATCGGCGTGGCTACGTGGGTCTGAGCTTGGAGTCGGGCTTCCTCTTCTTCGCGGGCAATTCTGGCCTTGTGCTGAATCTCTTGTTCGCGCTTGCGCTCGGCTTCGAGTTCATGCGCGGGGGTGTAGAAATATTCCTGGGCCCGCGCAGTCGATTCTTTATTCCAGTCATCCTGGGCAAAGTCCCGATCCCATTCGTCTCGGACGGGAGCAGGAGCGGAAGCAGGGGCAGTTCTTTTCTTTTTCATGCGGCCCTCCAGAAAGCCGGAGCGGGACAGCTCTGGAGAACCATCCCGCCATCGCTCCAGAGATCAGCTGGAGCTACCGTCATAATTAAATTAGCATGGTTGAACTCTGCCAACGCAAAATGGATTTTCGAGGAAGCTTTAATATGAAAAGAAGCATTTTGACTACGATTTTAGCGTGCCTGCTGCTGGGCTGTGTTCAACTAGAAGGGACGACCATAGTTGTAATCCGAACTCCGAAGCACTTTGTCGTTGCAGCCGATAGCTTATGGATTGGTGTCGATCCCGCGTCACCAACCAACGAGAAGCATGCCTTCTTTTGCAAAATGAGACGGGTCGGGCACATATACTTCACATCTTCGACGAGCGAAATTGATGCGCTTCAATTAATAACCTTAGGTAGAGAGGCAATGAAAACTTCAGTCACTATCGCGGAAGCTGCGCAGAAGCTGGCCGCAAAAAGCGACCAGCTTGCGAAACGCACTGCTGAAATGGGAGTGCCCCAGTCTGTAATTAACGAGTGCCAGGGACACGTATGTTCAGACGCGCTGTTCTTCGGGATTGAAAACGGAGTGCCTACGATGGTGCACCTGGATTTTGTGCAAGAGGGCAGAACCCCAAGCACCCTTAGGTTTATTCCCCATACGTACACTTGTCCCGGCAAGTGTAAGGGGCCCTGGGACATCTTCTTCCTGGGTCAAAAACAAGAAATAGTGCGAAGCGATCACCCGAAGTTTGTGAACGGAACTCCTGACCAAGAGATCGCAAGGAAGCTAGTGGAGCTTGAAGAAAAGGCCGACCCAGAAGAGGTAGGCGGCCCGATAGACGTGCTGACGCTGGATGCGCAGGGGGCGCATTGGGAACCCGTTCAGGGCGGTACCTGTTCAACTGAGGAAAGCCCGACCAAAACACAAAAGCCAAACAAACCAACACCTCAACGCGGAAAGCTGCAATAATGACGGAAACATGACGAGAGAATGACACCTGCAACAATTATAAGTGCTTTATTATAAAGTATTTGACATATATGACATATATGACAGTAAGTAAGTACTACTACTACTACTTAGTTACTATATATATGTATATGCGAACTAACTTAGAACGATGTGTCAGCTGTCATTCTGTCATTACCCTCTGTTCTCTTTCCTTCTTTGTGTAGCTCTGCCCCGCACTTACCCTACCCACAAGGCGACCGGGCCCGTCGCAACTAACAGCATTCATGCTCAAGGTGCTTGACCTCCGGGCAAGCTTATGCGAACCTACAGCTAAGTGGCGTCTCCCTGTCGGCGCTATGCCGCGCTAAGTGCGCAAAGGGAGCGTTATGACCGCGAAAAACGGCTTCGATCTATCGGTTGAATGGCGCAGTCTGAGCGCCGATCCGCTCACAAATCTTTCCGACGTTGCGAAATCGCTAGGCGTCAGCCGCGATTCGGTTCGCCGTTACATTCGCGCTGGCCGACTGCGGGCAGTGCGGGTTGGTGGTAGGTTGAAGGTTAGGCGCAGCGCAGCCCTCGCGTTGCTCCAGGAAGTTCAGAGTTATGAAAGGAACGATGATGCCAAGACATTGCCAGTGCTGTGAGAGTGAGTACTCAATCCAGATATCGCAGCGCCTGAGAAGCCGTGAGAGCGTGAGTACCATTGCGGCCGAGTTTGGTATATCTGCCGACTCGATCCAGCGCCATAAGCGCCACTTAGCCCGCGAGGATGCCAAGCCACAAGAGAACCGAACAGCGACGGTACTCCTAAAGGCTTTGCGCGCCGCTGAGGAGTTACTGGACAGTACAACGCGGCTAGGCGATCACAGGGGCATGAGCGATGCTCTGACAAAGATCACTTCGATCACTCAGAGCCTTGAACGTTACGAGGCGAAGTCATCAGGGGCATTTGAAAGCCTTTCACTTGATGAGCAGGTTACATACATCAGGACTCACAACGATGGCGAGATCGCCAGGGCGTATTGGAACTGGGTTGTGAACGGAGAAGATCGGGTTTTAAGACTGGATTCTGACTTACCCGGACGATCTGTACAGTGACTCGTCGACGGCCAAAATCCGACCATCAGCTTGCGACTTATTGAATGCGCAGTACCTTGAAATCTTCATTTACAGTTGAAGGGTGCTTGAAGATTCGGAATCTGATGCGCTTCCCCTTTCCAAGCGAGTGATACGGTTACGCCAATCCGCCTTTTCGGTCGTATCCCTGTAGGCACAGGGACATGTTACGCCGACGCCGATGACACAGGCAGTCCGCAACCAAGGTCGAGCAAGCCGATACACCAAAGTCGAATTGAGAAAGAACGGCGCGTTGTCTCCGTTTGTCTGGAGCTACTCTTGGTTGTACTCCTCATCTTCAATACCTCCAAACTGTGGATAACGTCATCGAAAAACTATGATGTTACTAAGTAACTGAGCCTATTAGGGTTTAAACATCGGATTCGTATGCCCGCACAGCCGAAGTACTATGCCGACTTATAAGTCATTTTGCCGGGTCGTTTCTGTGCAAACTAGGGCAACTGGTAAGTTAGTCGTCGAGATATGCCGCACGATGATACTCAACACAAGCCCGCGCGATTGCCATTCAATTTGTGAGTGTGTTGGGCTTCTTCGCTAACCGCCTGATCGCTTCCAACCAGATGTCGGCTTGACATAGGCCTTCTTGCCGTAGAGTGGCGCGCAAGGCGCTCTGTGCGGCCCTGTCGCGATGAGTGGGGCGCGGTTCGACTCTTTCCATCATCGGGCTTTTAATCGTCGCACCGACACAAGCTCATAGGCATCCCGCACTCATCACACCACGGAACGGTTACAGGTTGCTCATCGCGGTTGCTGATCGAATCGGGCTTACGGAAGCCGGGATCGGGATTCTTGACCCAGCCTACGGGCATTTCATCTGTACGTTTCATAAGTTCAAACCTCCAATAATTTAAGGGCAGGCCGAAAGCCGCTCTTCTCTCATGACGAATTCCGGCCCGCCCTCTCTGCGGCGGTTTTTGAAGGCACGCACGCACGCAGGCGTGTGGCCGAATCCGGCTGCTGGTTAAAGAATTTCACCCGGCACCAACAACCGCCCTCGCGCCCAGGGAATGAACGCCGGGAAAACCAAATTTTATTTTGCAGTCCACGTTCCAGTGCCGCCTGTCGTGCTCAACGCGGTTTTCACATACAAACTTGTGGACGCGCCGCCATCATTCCGCAGGTACAAGCTGCCAACTGCGCTGCTGGCAAGATCACCCGCAGAGCTATCGGTTGCGCTTGAATTTGGATCACCTGTACCCGCAAGGATTCTCATGCGCGTGTTGTTTGCGGCTGAAAAACCAAGATCAATTCCGCTCAGTGGCGGCGTGATTATCTGCATTCCAGTGCTCCCTTCAATCCTGCCCATACGTTCAGGGCGTTGTGAAATTGTTGCAGCGAGTCGCTGCGCTTGACCACGAGTTCTCGCACTCTCTGTGCCAGATCGGTTTCAGTGGTGCCGCCGATTTCCCCACACCATTCAATCTGTGAAAAATTGTTCAGGGTGAGTTTGTGCTGACATTGCAGGTCATAGAGTTGCTTCGCGACTCGCTTGGCTTCTTCATCAGCTTCATGGACGCGGCGTTCGGCATCTTCGAGTCGTTCAGCAAGCGACGGTTCTGGCACCTGTACCTCATGTTGCTTTGTGAAAAATCTCATGCTCTTACCCTCACAAAAAAATCGGGAGCGAAAACTTGCTTTTTTACGGTTTGGCTGAACCTATTCGCGAATTTTCGCCCCCAGTTTCATTCACCTGCAGGAGAAAACTTTTATTTGGCCGATTCCACGTAATCCAAGGCATCCACCACAAGCTCGGCCCATCGCGGGTTGTCTTTGATCCTCGAAAACACAGGACGGGCGCGCATTCCCGCAACCATGCGCGTTACCGCGTGAAAGTGCGGCGAGTCCGGTCGCTGATCTTCAACCTTGCCGAATTTCGCCATCGCGCCGTCGTCGGTTTCATCCATCATCTCGGCAAGAGGATCGCTGGGCACCAGTGGCACGGAGTAAGTAACGCCGCTGGGTGTGCGTGGTCTACCCTCCAAGACTTCGCGATAGGGACTAAACAAATCATCGAGAACTTGTTGCGATTGCACGAAACGGTTCATATCCGCTCCTGCACGATCCACTGCTTTAATCTCGCTGTTGCTGTCATCAAGGTCGGGGAATTCAGATGGAATAATCATTGTTGCCCTCGTCTCTGTACCGGGTTTTGGCCGGGTGAAAGGTACAACGGGACACGAAACGGTGCTTTGCTCCGCATCCCGCTTCCCTTATTTTTGTTGTACTTAGCACGCGTCAGATGTTCAGGATTGCTAAACCATTTATCCTGCCAAGGTGATTGCCGAGATCATCGCCGTGGGCTCGGAGATGCTGACTCCTTTCCGGCAGGATACCAACTCGCTTTATCTCACCGAAAAACTGAATAGCCTGGGAATCGAAGTTGCGTTCAAAACTATTG
>JBOGLH010000220.1:0-44373 GCA_050746025.1 Terriglobales bacterium
GCCAGTTGCTCGAAGGAGTCGATCAGAAAGATTTGATTCTCGAGGATTATGTCGCCGGAATTCTGAGCGACTTGCTCGACCAGCATGCGGCTGTTAAAGTGCACCCCGCCGATTGGGACATCAAGGGCCTGAAGGATGCGATCTTGACCCGCTTTGGCGTCGATATTCTTGCCGAAGGTATCAAGCCCGAGACATTGAGTCGCCAGGAGCTGGGCGATGCGATCTTCGAAAAGCTGAAAGAGCGTTATGAAGCAAAACAGAAGTTGATTGGTCCTGATGCCATGCGTTACCACGAGCGCATGATCATGTTGAGCGTGCTCGATCAGCTGTGGAAAGAGCACCTGCTCAATATGGACCACCTCAAGGAAGGCATTGGCCTTCGGGGGTATGGCCAGAAAGATCCGCTGGTCGAATACAAGCGCGAGTCCTTCGATATGTTCGAAGCCATGATGCAGCGCTTTCAGGAAGACACCAGCCGTTATCTCTACCTGATGCAAGTCATCACTCGCGGCGATGCGGGTGGAGCAGGGGGATTTGGTGGTGGTCCGCACGACGGAGATCAAGGTGGTCCTTCGGGCGTTCCGCAAATTCGTTCTGGCAATGGTACGGACGGGAACGGACATCGTCCGCCGCGAGGTGTCACCACCTCCATGGATGATCTTGAAGAGGCCTTTCAGCGCCGCAAACGTCGCGAACTAGAACAAGCCCGCATGGCCGGAGCCGGCGACCGTCAACCGGTGCAAAGAGTCGTGCGCACTAGCGCCAAAGTCGGCCGCAATGACCCATGCCCTTGTGGCTCAGGCAAGAAATATAAAAAGTGCTGCGGCGTAAATAGCTAGACTTGCTCTGATCCAGGCGAGTGATTAATGCTGTGCCTTGAGCATGAATGCCTTCACCACTACATTGTTCGGCTGTGCTCCGGCGGGAATCATGGTTAGCAGCCCGTATTCGTTGGGTTCCAACTTTCGGGGCTTGCGTTTCTGAATCACGGTTGCGTCTCCTGATTGAGTATCCAGCACCAGCAGATAATTCTGGCTTTGCGAGAGCGCAAGCCCATCTGGAGCGCTTCCCACCGGCAATGATGCAATGACCTTGCCCATGTCGATGTCATACACGGCCACTGCGTCGGATCCGAAATTGCTGACATAAAGCCGCGAGTTGTCTGCCGTCACGATTCCGTGCGACGGATGCCGGCCAATCAAATAGCTGCCACTGACCTCGTCAGTCGTGGTTTCGATAATTGAAATGCTGTCGGAATCGAAGTTGCAGACCACAAGTTCGCCGCCATCTGGTTTGAGCGTAAGACTCACCGGTGTCTTGCCCACGTCGAGCAGGTCCAGTAGCTTGTCGCTTTTCAAGTCTATTGAGGCCACCTGCGCCGAACCTGAGCACGCCACGAATGCTTTGCTGCTGTCGGGAAGAATTGCGATGTCGGTTGGCTGGTGACAAACAGAAATTGTTCCGCGCAGAGTGAGTTTACGGGCATCAATGAACGACGCAGAGTCGCCCCCGCGATTGCTCACCACGATGGTTGCGCCATCCGGTGAAATCCGCGCCAACCCGGGAGAAGTTCCCACGCGGATAGTTCCGATCACCCGGCGCTGATCGAGATCGAGTACCGAAACATTATTCGATCCCGAGTTCGCAACATAGCCGCGGCGACCGTCCGGCGAGACGTCGATAAAATATGGAGCGCTCTGCATCCCGACCGTGCCCACCACCACGTTGTGCTCGGCGTCGATTACGCTCACATTTCCTGACCCGCTGTTGACTACGTAAACTTCGTTCTTCTTCGGATTTGCCGTGATACCCGTCGGACCCGCGCCCACATGCAGAGTCCGTTCCAGGCGAAACGTGCGCAGGTCAATGACCGAGACCGTATTGCTCTTGCCATTGCTGATGTATGCGTATTCGCGATAACCGGGATCGAGGTTCGCAAGCTCCCGCAGGTGGAAATACCACCAGCCCAGCCCTGCGACAAGGGGCACTGTAAAAATTATGAGAAGAAGTTTTCGCAAGCGGATGACATCCGATGTCACAAGGAACAGAAAAGAGTATCAAAATTCCGAGGCTGATCCGCGAGGGGCGTCATTGAATGATCGGAACTCCACGGCAACACGGAGTACACGAGTTACCGCAGCTCTTCCATCGCTTGTTCCAGGACTTCTGGCCCTGGTCGCACCACCGACACTGGCAACGTGGCCAGCGGCTGTTCGGTGATGTTTAGCAGGTCGAGAAACGTGGGCACTTTCGTGTTCACGTAAAGAACGCCGGTCAGCATCTCGCCCTTTTCCTTGGCTTCGTTCAGCCGAGTAATGGCATGAATCTTGTCGGTCGGATCGTACTCCTCTTCGAGCTTCCGAAGCCGCAGCTTGGATCCATCATGCATCTCGACTTCCAGCGTTGTTCCCGGATCGTAGTCGACTGAAATATTTTCGAATGCGGGAATGAAGTTGATTTCCTGCAGAGGTTCTTCATGGTCGAGCATGTATTTATAAGATTTCGTCGAGCCCTCGTGGTCATTGAATGTCACGCACGGTGAGATGACATCCAGCAGTACCGTTCCGCTATGAGCAATAGCCGCCTTTAGCATGGCGTGCAATTGCCGCTTGTCTCCGGAGAACGATCGGCCAACGAAAGTCGCGCCCAACGAAATTGCCAGCTCGCAAGTATCGATTGGCGGCAATTCGTTGACCACCCCAGTCTTGAGCTTCGACCCCAAATCTGCAGTGGCTGAAAACTGTCCCTTAGTCAGGCCGTAAACGCCGTTGTCTTCGATGATGTAAATGACCGGAAGATTGCGGCGCATCAGGTGGACAAATTGACCGATGCCGATTGAGGCTGTATCTCCGTCGCCGCTGACTCCGAGGGCCATCATTCCACGATTCGCCAAGATTGCTCCGGTCGCGACAGACGGCATCCGCCCGTGTACCGAGTTAAAGCTGTGGGCACGGGAAAGAAAATACGCCGGAGTCTTCGACGAGCAACCGATTCCACTGAGCTTCGCCACGCGCTCGGGCTGCACGCCCATCTCATAGAGTGCATCGATAATGCGTTCGGAAATCGCATTGTGTCCGCATCCCGCGCACAACGTAGTTTTGCCCCCACGGTAGTCGAGCACCGAGAGTCCCAGGCGATTGATTTTCGGAGCGGGTGTGGTGGCCATTTACTTCTCCTCCATCGCGGCAATTTCGTCGGTAACGGAACGCGCGTCGATCGGCAGACCGTCGAGTCGCGCAACGCTACGCAGCTTCAGCACCAGTTCGGCATCCAGATCCATGCGCAGCAGGTTGAGCATTTGCGCGTCACGGTTCTGCTCCACTACGTACACACGCTTATGCGAGCGAACAAAGTCCGCGATCTCATGGCTAAACGGGAATGCCCTTATACGGAGATAATCCGTCGCCAGTTTGTGTTCATCGCGCAACTGGTCCCGTGATTCGGTCAAAGCCCAATGCGTGGTCCCAAAAGCGATGATGCCAATCTCCGCATTCGGCATCTTCTCGACCAGCGGCGCTGGCGCAACTTCGCGCACGTTTTCGAACTTACGCCGCAGCCGCTCCATGTTGTTTTCGTAATCGTCCGGACGCTCGCTGTAATTTCCCTGCGCGTTATGACCGCTGCCACGTGTGAAGTACGCAGCCGCAGGATGTTGTGTGCCGGGCAACGTTCGATAACCAACGGCATCGCCGTCAACATCTTTGTAACGCCCGAATCCGCCCAGTTTGTCGAGGTCTTCTTTGCTCAGAACTTTGCCGCGATCGATCAGCGTGTCGGGATACGGAAAGGGATCGGACATCCAGTTGTTCATGCCCAAATCAAGATCCGACATCACAAACACCGGCGTCTGAAACTTCTCTGCCAGATTGAATGCGTCCATCGCCATCTCAAAACATTCATGCGGCGAAGAAGGGATGAGCATGATGTGTTTGGTGTCCCCATGTGAAAGCAGCGCGGTTGAAAGAAGGTCGCCTTGCGAGGTACGCGTAGGCAGGCCAGTAGAAGGGCCGACGCGCTGAATGTCCCATACCACGGCGGGAATCTCAGCATAATATGCGAGCCCCGCAAATTCTGACATCAGCGAAATACCTGGTCCGGAGGTCGTTGTCATGGCGCGCGCTCCTGCCCAGCTTGCGCCCACCACCATTCCAATTGCTGCCAGTTCGTCCTCGGCTTGAATGACCGCAAAAGTTGCCTTGCCGTCGGCGCCGATACGGAAACGCTTCAGATACTCGATCATGTTTTCCGCAAGAGATGACGATGGCGTGATTGGATACCAACTCAGCACCGTACATCCCGCGAACACACACCCCAGCGCTGACGCCGTGTTTCCATCGATGATGATCTTGCCGTGGTTCTTGTCCATCCGCTCGATGCGGAAAGGATCGCCTTTGGTCAAACTGGCGGCGGCGTAGTCGAATCCAGCTTGCACGGCGGCCAGGTTCAAGTTCGCAGCCTTCACTTTCTTCGCGAACTGTTTACGCAGCGCTTTGTCTACTTCCGCCATGTCGAGGTCGAGCAACTTGGCTACGACGCCGACGTAAATCATGTTCTTGACCAGCTTGCGTAGTTTGGCTTCGGGGCACACCGGCGCGACAATCTTGTCGAATGGCACGGAATAAAAAATCAGGTCATCGCGCATCGAGTTCAGCTTCAGCGGCTCGTCATAGAGCACCGCCGCCCCGGCGGCCAGTGACATGACGTCGTCCTTCGCCGTCTCGGGATTCATCGCAATCAGGAAATCAATTTCCTTTTTTCGTGCGACGTAGCCATGGTTATTGGCACGAATGGTGTACCAGGTCGGCAGTCCTGCAATATTCGAAGGAAAAAGGTTCTTGCCAGAGACCGGGACGCCCATCTGAAAGATGGTTCGCAGAAGTACAGTGTTGGAGCTTTGCGAGCCGCTGCCGTTGACGGTCGCGACCTGAATGCTCATGTTGTTGACAATCGGTACCGCCGCGGGCCGCCCAGCGGACGCGCGCAGCCCAACATCAGTCGTAGCCATTAACTAATGAGTCCTTCCTGCCATGTAGACTTACTATCCCCCGCACCGGCCATGAGATGTAAGGGAATGCTTAAATTATACGGCACTGATTTGATGTGAGTAACCAGCAGTGGGGTGCGGGATTACTGAGTGGGCACTAGGGCCCACCCCAACCCACTGTCATTCCGAAGCGCTTCAGCGCTGAGGAACCTGCTTTTGCCGCTAATTCCACAGCAAAGCTCCGGTCAACCGTCACTGACCTGAATCCGTGTCGGTTGTATAAAACTCGGGATGAGCCCACAGCGTCAGCGCCGCTATTATGCTTACATTCTCGCCAGCAGGAGTCGTGTGCTGTACACCGGCGTTACGGGATTCCTGATGTCACGTGTACTGCGCCATAAATCTGGTAACGGCGGCAGCTTTACTCGAAAATACAGGCTGAATCGGCTCGTGTGGTACCAGAGCTTTGAATTGATTGACAGAGCGATTGCCCGCGAAACCGAGATCAAAGCGTGGAGACGGGAAAAGAAGGTGAAGCTCATAGAAGAACAAAATCCGACTTGGGAAGGCCTGGCTGCGGATTGGGGTAAACAGGTTGCCATGCATCACGAACAACAGGTTCCTCAACGCTAAAGCGGTTCGGAATGACAGCATCTTGGGGGTTATTTATCGAGTCGACGGCGCTAGCGTTCCGTATAGAATTGTGCCATTTTGCGGAATTTGTTATACCGCAAATTTACGAGCTCTTTTGCCGGCAGCTTGTGTACTTCTGCGAAATGGTGTTGCAGGGCATCATCCAAAAGTTTTGCCGCCAGGTCAGGGTCGGTATGCGCACCTCCCGGCGGCTCATCAATGATGGCATCGACGCAGCCTAGCTCAATCAGGTCAGGTGCGGTGATGCGAAGTGCCTCGGCGGCCAGCTCTTTCTTGCTAGCATCTCGCCACATGATCGAGGCGCATCCCTCGGGCGAAATGACAGAGTAGACCGCGTTCTCCATCATCAGCACACGATCAGAAACGGCGATAGCCAGTGCTCCGCCGCTGCCGCCCTCCCCGGTGATAGTTGTGATGATCGGGACCTGCAGCCGCGCCATCTCGCGCAGGTTCAGCGCAATCGCCTCTGCCTGACCGCGCTCTTCGGCGCCCAGCCCGGGATTTGCTCCGGTGACATCCACAAACGTAAAAATCGGTCGTGAAAATTTTTCTGCGATTTGCATCGCGCGCAATGCTTTGCGATAACCTTCGGGATTGGGCAGCCCGAAATTGCGGTGCACCTTCTGCTTCATGTCCCGGCCCTTTTGGGTTCCGAGGACCAGCACTTCCTGGCCGTGAAAACGCGCCATTCCACAGACCATGGCGGGATCGTCGGCGTAGCGACGGTCCCCATGAATCTCGCTGAAATCAGTGAATATCTTTTCTACATAGTCGAGAAAGTAAGGTCGCTGTGGGTGGCGGGCAAGCTCAGTTTTGATCCAGGCTTCGCGGTGTGATATTTCCTTGCGCAGCAGGGAAACGCGGTCCCGGAGATCGTCGATCTCTTTGCGAACCTCGGCGCTCTGTCCATCCAGAGACTCAAGCTTACCGAGTTGCCGTTCAATTTGTTCCAGTTCATGTGGAGCGTTGGCGTCCAGCCCGTCGCCATTGCGGGCAGCGCGCCGGGTTTCTACCATGGAAACCATCAGTTGTGCACCCGTAAGGACAGCGGTGATATCGATCGTTTTCATTGAATGTGATTTCGCTGTAGCGATGCGTGCTCCTAACGAGCCCTGAGTGCCTTTAAGGAAGCGAATGGCTCCAGGCCGCGAACTTAATTGATCACTCTGACCGCGCCTCGCCCGCAGAGCTCTTCTACCCGGCTGACGAACATACGATCTGGCAGGACATTATAGCCTTCCGCTTCCATGACCACCATGAAATCGCGCTCTCGTTCCACATCGAAAAGCACCCGTGCGTCTCCTTTGCGTTGAGAGCAAAGGAGATGAAGCTCATCCACGGTTGACTCAGAAGCCTTTTCTAAGGGAATGCGAATCCGAAGGGAACGGGGCAGTGGCACTTTTACATCTTCAAGCGAAAGTATTTCGCTGACCGTGAGTTTCGGGTTCGCGCCTTCCTCAATGCGCACGCCGCCGCGTATCAGTACCGGAACTTCCATCTTCACCTTGTCTTGCAGCTTGCGATAGGCGTCAGGGAATACAAGCATTTCAATCGAACCAGATAAATCCTCTAGCGCGGCCTGCGCATAAAAATCGCCCTTCTTGGATTTCAGCACCCGCAAATTGGTGATGATCCCGGCGGTGCTCAAAGTCTCATCTTTTCCGGTCGAAGATTTCATGGCGCACAACTCTGTGGTCGAGAGCGCGTGCAGGTCTTCGAGCTTGTCGCGGAATTTGTCGAGGGGATGTCCGGTGATAAAGAAGCCGAGAATTTCTTTTTCGTTGGCCAGGCGCACGTGCTCATCCCAGTCGGGAGTCTCGGGTAACCGATCCTCAGGTGCCGGACCATCATCCTGCTGGAATATCCCAAACAAGCCGTGCTGGCCTGATTCCGCGTCGCGCTGCGTCTTCTGCGCGTGATCCATGGCTTTATCGAGCACCGCCATCAATTGCGCCCGACGTCCCAGAGAATCCATGGCGCCGCTCTTGATCAGAGATTCCAGCACCCGCTTATTCAGCAGCCGGAGATCGACTTTCTCGCAGAATTCGTAAATGGACTTGAAATGTCCCGGCTCTGTGGCGCAGGCGCCCTCGCCCGCGAGTTCCTTCCGTGCCGTCACAATCGATTCAATCGCGTTATGCCCGACATTTTTCACCGCCGCCAAACCAAATCGGATCGCTTCGCCATGCGGCGTGAAATTCGCATCGCTCACGTGAATGTCTGGCGGTTCGACGGCGATCTGCATTTCGCGGCATTCGTTGATGTACTTGACCACATCATCGGTGTTTCCCGTGACCGAGGTCAGCAGCGCCGCCATAAATTCCACCGGATAGTGGGTTTTTAAATATGCCGTGTGATAAGCCAGCAACGCGTAGGCGGCGGAATGTGACTTATTGAAACCGTATCCTGCAAACTGCGCCATCAGATCGAAAATCTTTTCGATCTTCTTCGGCGGATAGCTGCGTTTCACGGCGCCGTCGATAAACCGCTCGCGCTGCTGCGCCATTTCCTCGGCTTTCTTTTTGCCCATGGCGCGGCGTAGCAGGTCGGCTTCCCCAAGTGAATAGCCGGCCAGCCGGTTGGCGATTTGCATTACTTGTTCCTGGTAAACAATTACTCCCAGGGTTTCTTCAAGTATTTCTTTAAGCTCCGGCAATTCATATTCGATCTTCTTGCGCCCATGTTTGCGGTCGATGAAATCATCAATCATTCCGCCCTGAATCGGCCCGGGACGGTAAAGCGCATTCAGCGCCGTAAGATCCTCAATCGTGTTCGGCTTATAGCGTCGCAGCACATCGCGCATGCCGTGCGATTCAAACTGGAACACTCCCGAAGTCAGGCCGCTATGAAAAACCTTTTCGTAAGTAGTCGGATCATGCAGCGGAATCGCATCCAGTTCAACGTGTTCATTACGAGTCTGCCGGATCAACTTCAGGGCATCATCAAGAATGGTGAGCGTGGTCAGGCCCAGAAAGTCCATCTTGAGCAGGCCCATTTTTTCAATCGCGACCATATCGAACGCCGTGACGATTTCGTCGTTTTTGGTCCTGTAGAGAGGGACGAGCTCATTGAGTGGTCTGGGCGAAATAACCACTCCGGCGGCATGCATGCCGGCGTTTCGAACCAAGCCCTCCAGCTTTCTCGCCGTATCGATGAGTTGCCGGATCTGAGTATCGCCTTCATAGGCTTGCTGCAGCGCCGGCGATTCTTTGAGCGCCGTTTCCAGCTTGATGTTGATGGTGGTAGGCACCATTTTTGCGATGCGGTCCACATCCGCGTAGGGAATGTCCATGGCCCGGCCAACGTCTTTGATCGCGGCCTTGGCTGCCATGGTCCCGAAGGTGATGATTTGTGCGACGTTTTCGCGGCCGTATTTTTGAGTGACGTAATCGATCACCTGCCCGCGCCGGTTCATGCAGAAATCCATGTCGATATCAGGCATGGACACCCGCTCGGGGTTCAGGAAACGCTCGAAAAACAACTCATACTGCAGCGGATCAAGATCCGTAATTCCGAGTGAATACGAAACCAGAGATCCGGCCGCCGATCCCCGCCCCGGTCCCACGGGAATCTTATGTTCTCTGGCGTAGCGCACAAAATCCCAAACAATAAGGAAATAGCCAGAAAACTTCATCTGTTGGATGATGGCAATTTCCCGCGCCAGCCGTTGCTCATATTCCGCAATGCCGTGCTTGAGTTTGCCTGCCGCAGAAAGCGTCCGAATGCTTTCCAGCCGCCGGGCAAAGCCCTCACGCGATACATGTTCGAAATAGCTGTCGAGCGTGTATCCCTCGGGCACGTCAAAATGCGGAAAGGGATTGCTGACTTTAGTGAGTTGAACATTGCAGCGCTCGGCGATGTCCAGCGTGCGCGCGAGCACACTTGGCGCGCTCTTGAAAACGTGAAACATCTCATCGTAGCTTTTGACGTAGAAGTCGCTGCCCTGGAATTTCATCCGGTTCGGATCTTGAATACTCTTGCCGGTCTGAATGCAGACCATTACGTCCTGCGCATGGGCGTCGTCTTCGCACAAATAGTGGCTGTCGTTGGTGGCGACCAGCGGCACTCCCATCTCTTTTTCCAGCTTAAAAAGATTGGCGTGGATGCGATGCTCCAGCTCCAGCCCCTGGTCCTGGATCTCGAGGAAGAAATTCTGTTTGCCAAAAATATCGGCGTAGGTTGCCGCGACCTCTCGCGCCGCGTCGTACTTATCTTCCACCAGCAGTTCTGGAATTTCGCCTTTCAAACATCCCGAAAGGGCGATAAGTCCCTTGGAATGCTCGGCGAGGAATTTCTTGCTGACTCGTGGCTTGTAATAAAAACCGTGCAGCGACGCTTCCGAAGTAATTTTGACCAGATTGCGATAGCCTTCGTCGGTCTCCGCCAGCACCAACAAGTGATTGTAGGTATCGCCGTCAGGCGGAGTTCGTGCAATCCGGTGATCGTCTTTTTTACAGACGTAAAGCTCACAGCCGATGATCGGCTTGACCCCGGCAGCCTTGGCCGCATTCACAAAATGCACCGCGCCAAAAATATTGCCATGGTCGGTCATGGCCACGGCAGGCATGTCCAGTTCTTTAGCGCGATAGCATAGCTTCTCGACGTCGCAAGCCCCGTCGAGCATGGAATAGTCAGTATGAAGATGAAGGTGAACGAACTGAGACATTCTGATACTTAGATTTTACTTCCCCTGAGCTGGACGGTAAACGCGCAAATAGCGCGGGATGCGGCCCGCGCAGGCGAATATCCTGTGCAAAAGCAAGCCCAAATTACTCGACGGAATTACTTGCCTGCGGAAGCGGCTTTGACAGTCGCCGCTGGCCTTGGGAGACCGCCTGAATCTACGGTTTGACCATCTTGGGAAATAGTCTGAAAGTAAAGCGTGTCGCCAACGATCTCCACGATCATGAATGTGCGGGCGCGATCGAAACTTGCTGCCAGCTGGTTCGAGTGATGAAAATCGTGGCGCGCTAATTTGCCCGAGTCGCCCTGCACGAAATAGTAAATATTATCGACCGGCTTCAATCGCTCATATGCATGCTCGTGCCCCGAGAACACAACATTCACGCCGTAACTTTTCAGCAAGGGCAGGAGCTGATTACGCAGATCGAGGTCCGGTCCGTGCGTCTTGCCCTCGTTGTACAAAGGATGATGGAAAAAGCAAATTTTCCATTGTGCCTTTGAGGTTCTTAAGTTCTGTTCCAACCATGCCAACTGTTGCGGGTCCATGTAATTGCTGTCCAGCGCGAAAAACTGAACGGAATCTTTTTTGAACGTGTAATAACGCTCACCATGCATGTTGAAAGGTTTGTACAGAGGCTCCAGCTTGGGATCGTCGTGATTTCCCAGAGAGGCATAAAATCTCACGCCCGCATTCAGGAGCGGCTTATATGGGATTTCGAACTTTCGTTCAAAGTCTTTTGGCTCGTGCCCGCCGTAAATGTTGTCTCCTAGCATGATCACAAAATCGAAGCCGACCGCCTTATGGTAAGTGTTCAACTGTTCTGCAGTTTGGTACTGATCTCTTTCGCCGGTGCCGCTGTCGCCAATTACAGCGAACCTGACCGATTTGTCCTTGAGCGGGAGGCGGACGTCAATGTTGGATTTGACTTGCGCCTGCGCCAGGGAGGCCCAGAATACAAACGCCGCAGCCGACAGCAACGATGAATAACGGCGATTCATTTCGAAATCTCCGGTAAAGCATTGGGCACGTAGTCCACGATGATGTTTGCGTCGCTGTCGCGCAGAACTAACTCGCGCCCGAGAATCCGGTATTCGAGCCCTTTGGGCAATTCCGGAAAATTGAGCAGCAAGGTGGGCGGCGTTGATTGCAGCGCCACTTTTTCCGGATAGCTCTGGTTGGTCCGTAGCTGCATTTGGGTGGGTTCACTGTGTCGCAAACTCGAGCGAATTTGCTTCCCATGAGTGCCGTTCAAAGTAGCTACAATTTGACGGCGAAAATAGCCTGCGATCTCGGGCGTAAAAATCTCTGCCTGTTTGGCTCCTGCACGACCAACGCGAACTTTGTTTGCCAGCTCGCGTCGGGCGGCAACGATTTTCTCGGATGAGTTCGCCGGCGGTAGCGTCTTGCCAACCGTCTTTTCACGCCAGTCCAAATATTGCTTAGCCCGCTGCTCAAAGTCAGCAACTACCTTCGCATTACTCGATCCCGGAGCCGGAGGCGCTTGCGCCAGGCCCGTCAGTGCAGCCAGCAGCACCGGCGCAGAAAATAGAAACCCACGCATTTTCATCCTGGTGGGCTGGATAAGGGGTTTCACGAGCAACTTGGATGCGGCAAAGGGGATACGCGCCCACTGCCGCGGGGGTTTCTCAGCGTTCTCTGCGGTTAGAGGCTTTTGACTTTGCGGTAGCCGCCAAACTCCTGGGCTTCTTGCCGCCATCACGGCAACTTCCGAAACCTGCAACTCGGAACATTCCAGAACGTGCGATTTAGCGGACATAAAAAAGGGGCGGCACAAGGCCGCTCCTTTTCGCAAAGGTTCGCTTTATTTCGAATACACCATATGGCCGCGACGGTTCTGCTGCCAGCATTGTTCGTTGTGTTCGGTGCAGAACGGCTTCTCTTTCCCGTAGCTGACCGTCTTAACGCGATCGGCAGAAACTCCCGCTGACACCAGCGCATTCTTTACTGAGCTCGCACGATTGTCGCCAAGCGCAAGGTTATATTCCGTCGAGCCGCGCTCGTCGCAGTGTCCCTCAACCGTGAGGCTGATATTGGGATGCTGCTGGAGGAAACTCGCGTCAGCTTTAATTGTGGCCTGGTCACTGGCGCGTATATCTGACTTGTCGTAGTCAAAGTAGATGTCCTTCACGTTTTGCGAGAACAACTGTTCGTCGCTCGCGGAAGGTTGTGCCGGCGGCGGTGGAGGCGGGGGCGCATTTACCGTGACCCGAGCCGTGGCAGTCTGAGTTCCGCCATCACCCTTTGCAGTCAATGTGTAGGTTGTGGACTCAGTCGGGTTCACTTGCTTCGACCCGCTGGCTTGCACTGTGCCAACGCCGCTGTCGATGCTGACGTCAGTAGCGTTCGTGGTCTGCCATGTTAGTGTGGAAGAACCCCCTTTATCGACTGTGTCGGGGCTGGCAGTAAGGGTTGCGGTTGGTGCTGGCGGTGGTGGCGGCGGGGGTGGCGGTGGCGGAGCTGCTTTTTTGTGACAGGCGCCAAGCAACATGATCGCACTCAACGCGAAGACGAGGGCGAAATACCTCAAAGTCGATTGTTTCAATTTTTTCCTCCCAAATTTTCGCGCATCTTGCGAGGCGCGTTTCCATGCGGACGGTTATTGTCTATCAGACATATCAGGAACTCACACCTGAGTACAAGTGCAAATCTATTTCCAACTCCAGTCAGGTTCCGAATTACTACTCGAAGACGTCAACTGTTTCTGATTGGTACCATCAGCCAGCATGCTCCAGATCTGCAAAGAGCCAGATCGGTTTGACTGAAAAACGATGTGACGGCCATCCGGCGACCACGATGGAAAATCGTTTCTGCCGCCGTCATGGGTCAACTGCACCCACTGCTTGCTCACAATATCCATGATGTAAATGTCTTCTGAACCCGGCGCCCCTGGCCCGTAATGCCGCATCCACGAGAATGCGAGGAACTGGCCATTGGGCGACCATGATGGAGATACCGCGTAACCGGTGTCAGTCATCTGCTGCACGTTGGTTCCGTCGGCCCCCATCATATAAATCTGTGGAAGACCTGTGCGTCCGCTGACCCAAGCGATTTGCGATCCCGTTTTGCGGTTCCACACCGGAGAAACATCAGGGCCTTTGGAAGTGGTGATGCGGTGCATGTTTCCGCCGGATTGATCAATTACATAAATTTCTGGATCGCCTGAGCGCGACGACGAAAAAGCGAGCTTCACACCATCGGGCGACCATGACGGAGAAAGATTGGTGCCCGCAAATCGCGGAAAAGATACCAGACGGTTGAGATCAAACGAGAACATTCGAATTTCCCAACCTGAGCCAGTGAACGAGCTGAAAGCCAGGCGTGAGCCGTCAGGCGAGACGTGCGGCGAAAGGGAGATAGATCCCAGAGTCGTGATCGGATGCTGGTTGGCACCATCGTAATCCATTGCCCAGACTTCTTTGTGCCCACTGCGCGAGCTCACGTAAAAAATCTGCGTCTCCGCAATGCCATTGATGCCGCCGCCCAACCGAAAAATAATCTCATCGGCAAATTTGTGAGCGATGATGCGCACTGACTGGGTGGTTGCCGTGTCGGTATATTGCTTCCCCAGCACCTGCGGCGAGGCGGTGTTCTTGACATCATATAGCCAGCCCTGCACGGTCACGTTGCCGTTGCCGGCGCCGAGGTTCCCAAACACCAGCATGGCTGCATTCGCCGGCGGCGCACTCCAAGTTTCGAACTTTACATCCGCAGGAGCTCCGACTTGCCCTAACGGATAGAAACTCTTCGACGCCATGTCGAAAATGCCGGCATTATCAAGATCGTTCCACAGAGTGTCGTTGAAAGTTTTTAGCAATTCAACATTTTTGGGATCCTGACTGGAGGATTTGAACTCGGGAACGGCGATCCGAATCTTCTCGACCCCGAGCCCGGTGCCAGTCTTGATCCAATCCTGTGCGTTGACGTTTATTACGCCGAAAAGAATTACCAGCGGAAGCAAGCGGGAAAATCGCGAAATCACAGGAATGAGACGTATCGTATTACGACAGAAGAGTTTTCTCAAGGAGCTGGTATGCATAGTTTGGTTCCATTTGCGCATTCTTATGAAGTGAGAGGTCATCTTTTGTAGTCGAACCAGAATTCCACACTGACCTTGCTGCCCGGATAGTCCGGCGGCAACGGTCCAAAGGTGTCGATTCTCTGCAATGCCCGCAACGCCGATGTATCTAGCGAGGGCACGCCGCTCGACTGCTCAATTTGGATGTGCGAAGGCCGCCCGCTGCGATCGATGTCGAAGGTCACATACACCCGGTTCGCATTCTGAATTCGCGGATCGACTTCGTACTTGAGCCAGTTCTCCGAAACTTTCTGATTTACTACCCGCACGTACCATGCGAAGCGGGATCCGAAGTCGCCGCCCCCGCCGGTGAACCCGAATCCGCCCTTGGCCGCACCCACGGAGAAAAGCGCATACGGTCCAGCCGCCGGACCGCCTTCGCCAAAGGGAACCACGTTGCTCGCTTGTTGCTGCGGTTCTGGCTGCGGCTGACGTTGCGTTTCCGTCGGTTGTTTTGCCGGCTTTCGCTTTGCATTTTTCTCGGGAATCGGAATCGCGGTCGGCTCTTCCACTGCCGGCTTAGGCTGCGATTTCGAGAGTCCTTTCGATTCCGTCGCTAGCACACCCTGTGTGTGCACCGGATTGGCGGGCAGCGGAACATTGCTTACCAGCGAGACTCCCATTGCGCTGCCGCCGCCTCCTGCGCCCCAGTTCGAGCCATGTCCACCGGTTGCAAACCACGCATATCCGATGATTGCCACGGTGACGCCGACGTGCAGCGCCGCCGACCACGCCAGGTTGTGCCCCCAGCGTTCGTGTTCAAAAAAAATCTCACCGGTTGGCATGGGTTTCAAGCGGCTGGGTCACGATGCTGACATTGGTAATGCCCGACTGCTTTACCGCATCCATGACCGTCGCGAAAGCACCGAAGGGCACATCTTCATCGGCGCGCAGGAAAATTGACTGATGTTGCGGATCGCGGATCTTCTGCCGGAGCTTGGCGCCGATCTCGTTAATGTTGACGGGATCGTTTCCCAAAAATACCTCTTGCTTCTTATTGATGCTGATCACCATTCGCTCTTCGGTGATTTCCTTAACGGTGCGGGTCTTGGGAACGGCGACTTCAATTCCAGACTGCAAAACTGGCGCCGTTACCATAAAGATAATGAGCAGCACCAGCACCACATCTACCAGGGGAGTGATGTTGATGTCGGCGAGCGCAATCTGTGTGCGCCCGTTCGCAGCGGTGAAGGCCATTACCGCCGGACCTCATCGGCTACGCGTGATGCCATGGGTTGCCGCTCGACGGCATTCAACATCTCAAGAGAAAAGTCGTCGCAGCGGGCGGCGAAGTCACGGATAGAGCCGCCGATTAAGTTGTAAGCGATAACAGCAGGAATGGCGACGACCAACCCACCGGCGGTGGTGATGAGCGCTTCTGAAATGCCGGGCGCAACCGCGCGTAACGTTGCTGCGCCGCTGGTGCCGAGTCCGTGAAACGCGTCAATGATTCCCCAGACGGTTCCGAACAATCCGACAAATGGCGTAACCGCGCCCGTGATTGCAAGCCACGGAACATTGCGCTCGAAGCGGGTCATCTCTTCCGAAGAAGCAATCTGCGTGGCGCGCTGCACCGCCAAAGGATTTCTAAGAGAACCGGATGATCCCACCTGGCGCTCAAATTCTCGATATCCCGCCTGAAATACTCCCACCAGCGGGCTGGGACGGAACTGCTCTGAGACAGCTCCGATATCCTGCAAACGCTGTGCGCGGCGGAAGGCGCGCAGAAACCTGCCGCTCTGGACGCGAGCACGTTTGATGATGCTCCATTTGGAAAGAATGATTGACCACGAAACTAAGCTGAAAGCCAGAAGAATCACCAGCACAGCTTGAGCTACAGGTCCCGTTTCACGGACGAGATCAACGATGTCGCCGCCGATGAAAAGAGCAGGAAAGGGATACAGATGCATTTGTTTTTTAAGGGAACACTAGTGCTTGATTATAGACGAGGAATTCAGCTAATCCTGTGGACGTATTCAATCCATTACTCTCTGCGGTGCACAGTGGTCGCGTGTCTTCGACCCGGCATCTTAAGCCCGGTGAGCAAATTCATTAACCGGGAACTCAGATCAGAGTTCCTGCCAGGAGGATATATGTCCCACTATGGCTTGTTGCGCGATTATCGGTTTGAGGACCTCAACACTACAGACGATATTCGCGGTGCGGCAATCTACGGCCGCAACGACGAGAAACTCGGGAAGATTGACGACGTGATTTTTGACCACTCTACTGGCTATATAAAGTATGTAGTCGTCGACGCCGGCGGCTGGTTCTCCACTAAAAAATTCCTGGTTCCTCCCAATCAGCTGCGTGCTTCAGCTGAACACGACGGCGATTTCTCGGTTGATGCCGACAAGCAGCGAATCGAAAGTTTCCCGTCATACAACGAATCTGACCTTTACTCGGACGAGAAATGGAAAGATTACGAGAAGAAGTTTGACGGGGCATGGGACTCAGGTCCGGTACAACACCGTCGTGGCTCGGACCGCGACATCACGCCCACTCCGACGGAGATGCCCGCTCAATCTGGATCGATTGGCAGCCAGCTTACGCCGAGCGAACGGGCGGAGGTAAACTCGCGCATTATTCCGGCTGGCTCCAGCGAAGTGAACATTGAGTCCAGTGCGGTAGGCATCGGCTCGCGATGGTCGAACTTCGAAGACCGCCTCCGCCAGCGACGGAAAGAAGTCACTCGGGCTTGCACCACTTGCTCCGTCTCTCCTTCCTCACAAGAGAGCGTGACGCAGGAGCGCAAAGCCAGTTGATACCGTAATACTCTCGTAGCTGAAGAGTGGGCGTCTTTTTCAGAGAAAAAAAGGCGCCCACTATGTTTCGCAATCCCCCTTCTCGCACGGACGATTTGCTGGCATTATTCTTATGCCGCAATGTCTACTCACGGAATCACGGCGATCCCGGCTGTAAGCTCGGGTATTTTTCCGACCCTGGCCTTTGTTCATGGGCCGGAGCAGCGAACGCTCGCTCTGGATCACACGCCATTTAGCGTGGGCCGCAAAATGGACAAGGACCTGGTGATTGCGGATCCTCGTGTGTCCCGCGATCATGCCCTTCTCGTATCTGAGAACGGGAAAGTTTTTGTCGAAGACCAGGGCAGCAAGCACGGTACGTTCGTCAATGGCGAACGGGTGGAGCGCAAGCAACTCGAACCCAATGACCGTGTAGAGTTCGGCGCGCGCGATAGCATTTTTGCGATTTTCCACCCCCAACACGACAGTTCTAACACTGCTCGCGACTTCCTCAGCCAAATTTCAGAGATCCACATATCCAGCGAAGTAACTGACCTGGAGAAGCTAACGTTCTTTTTAGAGGCGGCTCGTAAGCTGAACACCGCCGGGGTACTGGACGAAATCCTGCTCACGCTGCTCGATGTCACACTAAAACTGACCGGCGCGGACCGCGGCTATGTTTTCCTTAAAGATGGCGATGGTCAACTGCGGCTGGCTGCAGGGCGAAATTCCAAGGGTGACCTGCTAATCGATGACACCACTATTTCGCACTCCATTCTTGATGATGCGTTGCGCTCGAATTCTGAATTTTTGCTCACCGACACCAGTCGGTCACTCGATCTTTCTGGCCGACAGAGCATCGTGGCCTACGATTTGCGTACGGTAATCTGCATTCCGCTCCGCAAATTGCAGGTGCAGACTCGCAGCCGCGGCGCTACCGAAGCGGTGCCAACTGGCGAGGTCATGGGTGCGCTGTATGTGGATTCGCGTTTTGCGTCGCGCGATATTTCGAAAGTAAGTGGTGACATTCTGCACGTGGTCGCCACCGAAGCCGCTTCGCTGATAGAAAATGCGCGCCTGGTGCAGGCCGAAGAAGAATCGCGACGCTATCAGCAGGAACTGGCAATCGCGGCATCCATTCAACAAGGCCTCATGGCGATGACAATTCCAGAAGTGTCATTCGCAAAACTCTACCGTACGAACGTTTCCTGCAAGGAAATTGGAGGCGACTTCTACGACGCGGTGAATACTGATGAAGGACTCGCCATCGTGATCGCCGACGTTGCTGGAAAAGGCGTATCTGCCGCGCTGCTGGCCTCCACTCTACAAGGCATGATCAACTCCCAGTTGACTGCTGGAATGCCACTATCTGAAATCGTAGCTTCCGCCAACCGCTTTCTCACCAGCAAACGCATTGGCGAGAAATACGCCACTGTCGTGATTGCTCGTCTGCGTCACGATGGAGAACTCGAATACGTCAACTGTGGACATATACCGCCACTGTTGATTTGCAATCATGAAGTTATTCGTCCGGCGCACGGGAATCTGCCTGTGGGTTTGCTCGCGGACACCACTTACGAGAGTGACCATTACAGCCTGCACAGCGGGGACCGCCTGGTGCTGGTGACGGATGGCGTCACCGAAGCCGAAAATGCCAGCGGCGAATTTTTCGATAACGCGCGACTGGAAGCGTCAGCAAAGCACGGCGGAATGCAGGAGATTTTCAATGCCGTTACTGAGTTCCGCGGCAGCACACCACTCAATGATGACTGCACTATCGTCGAGATGGTGTACTCAGGCTGAGTAATTGTTCAGGTTAACTATTCCCATTTGAATTCAATAGCCTCTTGCGGAGGGTTGCGAATGTGGTCTTCTCTGCTTCTTGTTTTATTGTTACTCGTTAAATGCAGCTTTGGACAAGCAATTTCATCGGGCACTCCGAAAACAGAAAATCAGGATGACTTGGCGCGCATAGTTGGCTATTCCATGATGAGCGGAGGCGCGTCGAAATTCCTTGAGGCGTTGAGCGATAACATCGGCGGGCGAATAACCGGAAGCCCGGAATCCAAAGCCACTGCCGAATTACTTCTCCGCACATTAAAAGATGCCGGCTTTGATAATGCCCACTACGAGGAATACACCATTAACCCGGGCTGGCAACACGGGCCGGCATCTGGCACAGTGATCAGTCCTGTGAAACGCGACTTGTATGTCGCGTCATACGGATGGGCGCCGGGAACTTCCGGGCAAGTTGAAGTTCCGGTTGCTGACATTGGCGCAACCGGAGATGGGCATTCGCCTTTGCCCGATCGGGTACGTGGAGCTGCGGTTCTCGTAGATTTGGGAAGCAATGGCCTTTCGACGAACTATGTGGCCACCCGGCATCTGCTTGCCCGTCAATTGGCAAGCGCAGGGGCCGCGGCGATGTTCATCGTCTCCGACAAGCCCGACCGCATGTTGTACACCTCGGCTTTTCTGATTTATCCACGTGGGCCGTTACCTATCGTTTCAATAGCGAAAGAGGACGCGGCTTTTTTGCGAAGATTGCTTGATCATGGTCCCGTAAAAATTCGGCTGGATATCCAGAACTCATTCAGCGACGGTCCGGTCCCAGAGCGGAACGTAGTTGCGGACCTTGCCGGAAAAGATCCGGGCGAAATGGTATTGCTGACCGCGCATTTTGATTCGTGGGACCCAGCCCAGGGCGCCAATGACAACGGCGGGGAAGTCGCAACTGTTCTCGAAGCCGCGCGAATTTTAAAAGCTCTGAAGATTCAACCACGGCACACCATTCGTTTCGTATTCTTCTCGGGAGAAGAGCAATCAGACCTCGGCTCACGCGCGTACGTAGCCCAGCATAAACAAGAGTTGGACAAAATCCGCGCCGTCTTCAACACCGACGCTGGAATTCAAGCTCCGCTCGGTTTCAAGCTATACGGGCGTACTGACATTGAAGCCACGATCAGAAAACTAATAGCGCCTCTCGCGCCGCTCGGCGCCAGTGGCGTGTTCACGGACGCGGACTTTGATTCCGACGAAGAATCGTTCATGGTTGTGGGCGTTCCGGCCTACTCGTTGGCGGTTGAGTCCGCTGACTATTACGCCCGGCATCACACCATCATCGACACTTTCGAACGCATCGATCCACGTATGTTGAGCCTGCACACGGCTGTAATGGCGGCGGTAGGTTATATGTTCGCCAATGCTGAACAGCGGCCTGGCCGGAGGCTGTCGTCGGGCGAGGTCAAACAGTTGCTGCAACGCACCGGCTTGGAATCACTTTTCGAGTTGGATTATCCAGACGCGGAGCCTTACTGACCTGCTCAATGAATTTTTGAGACGCTGGGGTCTGGTTCGACCTGCGATGAAGACGGCGAAGGATTTTTGACCAGCGGGAGTCGAAACCAGAACACCGACCCGTGACCTAGTTCACTGTTCACCCCGGCGCGGCCACCGTGGTTGAGCACGATGTGTTTCACAATCGCCAGACCCAGGCCGGTTCCGCCAGCCTCTCGCGAGCGCGCCTTGTCCACACGATAGAAGCGCTCAAATAATCTCGGCAAATGTTCAGAAGGAATTCCCGGGCCGAAATCCCGCACGTAAAATTCCAGCTCGCTGCCGCGCTCGTCTGCGCCAATTTTGATTGTTGTGCCTTCAGAAGCGTACTTCAACGCGTTGTCGATCAGGTTCGCAAATACCTGATGAATGGCTTCTTTGTCGGCCACAACTTCCAGATCGCGCGAGCCAACTACCTCGATTGTCACGCCTCGATTGCGCGCGAGTTCGCTGAATGAGACCTGCGCATCCTTCAGCAGCTCGTGCGAAGAGACTGGGACCTCCTGCAAACGGTCCTCGCCAGACTCAACACGAGCCAGGGTCAACAAATCTTCGGTGAGCCGGCTCATGCGTTGCGCATTGCGGCGGATGATTTCCAGAAATTCGCGGGCCTTGGAGTCGGAAGATTCGTCTATGAGGGTTTCGGTGTATCCCATCAAAGAAGTCAGAGGAGTGCGCAGTTCGTGCGAGACGTTGGCAATAAAATCGCGCCGGGTACGCTCCACTCGGGCTATGGCGGTGTTGTCGCGCAGCACGCAAACCGCGCCGCCATCGGGCAATGGCGCGGAAGTCATGCCGAAGGTGTGGCCCGGAGCGACGGAGAAAAGTGTGACGCTTTGGGGCTTTTGCTGATCGAGGACATCGCCGACTACACGCAGAAAATCGGGGTCGCGCACCGCGCGAATCAACGGCAGTCCCACCGAAATAGTACTGGCAGCAAGCTTCTTCATGGCGCCGTTGAACCAGGCCACCTCGCGTTTGGGCGAGACCGCTACAACGGCGTCTTCCATACTGTTGAGAAGCGTTTCCAATTGCAACCGGCTGCTCTCAAGATTGCGAAAATTGGTTTCCAGTTGGCGCGCGGTCTTATCTAATGTCGTCGCTAAGGCTGCGATTTCATCATTACCCGACTCGGGCAATCGAGCGGACAGATTTCCGGCAGCGATCTGCTGCGCAAATGTGACCATCTTGCGCAATCGGCGCGCCACACTCTCCGCTCCGATCAATGCCAACAAAAATCCTACGAAAAGAGAAACTGCCGAAGCCTCCAGCAATTCTCGTTGGACCCGGCGCTCCTCCTGAAAAATTGAAGAGAGTGGATAAGCCAGCCGAACTGCACCAAAGGATGTTGGAGCGGCGGCATAGCGGAATGGTATTCCCAGCGTGTGGCTGGTCCGAGTGTCCAGTTTCGGCTTGCCGCTGAGCGCAGAAACGAACTCAGGGCGGGTCGCGTGATTCTCCATCTCAGGTGCGTTGGCTTCCGAATCCGCGAGGACCTTTCCAGATCTATCAATGATAGTTGCGCGGGCATGGGCGGATTCCGCGACTTCGTTTGCCAATTGTTGGAAGGGAAATCTGCCCGCTTCATGATTCGCGCGAGCAGCGAACATTTGAACTTTGTCTTGCAGATTCCGGTCTACTTCCGCCCGTAACGACGCTTCCCAGTTACGACGAACAAAAATGTCTAACGCCGCGGTTGAAACTACTACGACCACGATGATCAGGAGAAGTAGTTTCAGGAAGACGCGCTTAGTCACTTACGAACCTCGAACATGTACCCGGCACCGCGCACAGTGTGAATGTGTTTGGGTTTTTCCGGATCACGTTCTATTTTCTCCCGTAGACGGCGTACATACACATCAACTATGCGCGGGGTGACGAATGCGGTTTCCTGCCAGACCGCGTCCAGCAAGCTTTTGCGCGTGAACACTCGTCCCGGATGGGAGGCAAGAAATTCTATAAGACGAAATTCTGTAGCGGTGGTCACAGCGGGCTCGTTACGCACCGTCAGGCGCATAGCGGCAGTATCGATCACAATGTCGCCGGCGCGCACGATTTCTTGTTTCAGCGGGTGTTCGAAACGCCGCAGTACCGCCTTCACACGCGCGACTACCTCTTTGGGACTGAAGGGCTTGGTGATGTAATCATCAGCGCCAATTTCAAAACCGCGCAAGCGGTCCGATTCCGCGGTTCGCGCAGTAACGAATACAATCGGAATGCCGGCGAGGGATGAATTATTACGAATTGATTTTGCTACGTCCAGCCCGCTGTTGCCGGGGACCATAATGTCTAGAATGACCAGCGCAGGCCGGCGGGTGTGCATTTCGTCAAGAAAACCAGCGCTGGTCGGAAACCAGGAAACGCCGTAACCCGCGGGCTGAAGATGATGTTTGAGCAACCCTGCAATATCGGGATCATCCTCAAGAATAAAAATTGCCGGGCTGATGGGTTGGGCCATGCTAGCTTCCTGCCGAGCGCTGCCCTGCACCGTGCCTGACATCCGCACCGCGGATCCAGAAAATTACATCTTCGGCAATATTGGTAGCATGGTCCGCAACCCGCTCCAGGTTGCGCGCAATGGAAAGCGCGTCCAGCGCCTGCACCGCGCCGTTCGGTTCGGACTGCATATAGCGTGAAAGTGCGGCAAACGCCTCATGATTCATGCGGTCGATTTCGTCGTCAGCCTCCAGCACGTGTCTGGCGAGTTCCGGGTCGCCCTCAATAAATGATCGCAGCGCGTCACGTATCATAGCGCGGACTCGCGTCGCCATTGCCGGGATATCAACGGGCAGTTCGGAAGGCGGCAGCTCGATCATATTCATTACTCGCTGCACGATGTTGACCGCCTGATCGCCCACCCGCTCAAGGTCGGCATTGATTTTTATGACCGCGAGAATGAATCGGAGATCGATCGCCATGGGCTGCTGCATGGCGAGCAGATCAATGGCGAATTCATCCACCTCGCGTTCCGCCCGATTGATTCCGGCTTCATTGGCAATGACCCGCTGGCAAAGCACAGCGTCGCGCTGCGAGTAGGCCTGCACCGCCAGGTCGACCGCCTGCTCCGCCATTCCCGCCATGGCTAGAATGCGGTGTTTGAGCTCGTCGAGCTCCTGGTGAAAACGAATTCTTGTCATCCGAACCTGCCGGTAATGTAGTCTTCTGTTCGTTTGTCCGACGGATTAGTGAAGATTTTCTCCGTCTTATCGAACTCAATCAAATTGCCCATAAGAAAAAATCCGGTGAATTCAGCGACCCGGGACGCCTGTTGCATGTTGTGAGTGACAATCACAATTGTCAGCTTCTGTTTCAATTCAAAGATAAGGTCTTCAATCTTAGCCGTCGAGATCGGATCCAGCGCCGAAGCCGGTTCGTCCATCAACATTACATCCGGACTCACAGCCAGAGCGCGCGCAATGCAAAGACGCTGCTGCTGCCCGCCGGAAAGGCTGGCTCCAGATTTCTTCTTCAGAACATCTTTGACCTCATCCCAAAGCGCGGCCTGTTGCAGAGAACGCTCGACAACCTCATCGAGCGTACGCCGGCTTCGCATCCCATTTAGCTTTAACCCTGCCGCGACATTGTCATAAATTGTCATCGAGGGGAATGGATTTGGCTTTTGAAACACCATGCCCACTTTGCGTCGCACGTCGACCGCCGGCATTTCATAAATGTCTGTTCCGCCAACTTCGACTTTGCCCTCAGCCTTTGCGTCCGGGTTGGTCTCATGCATGCGGTTGAGGCACCGTATAAACGTGGACTTACCGCAACCTGATGGTCCAATAACTGCCGTCGCGTGCCGGGATTCAACTGACATGTTGATGCCATGCAAAGCCTCGGTCTTCCCAAACCACGCTTTCAAATCTCGAACCTCGACCGCGGTTGCCATAGTTTAGCGCGCTCCTCCCAGCATACGGCGCATAAACACAAATCGTACGAGCGTAGTTGTTCCGACGATCAGGATCACCAGCATCAGCGCTCCGGCCCAAGCCTGCCGGTGCCAATCTTCATAAGGGGTAATTGCGTAGGTGAAAATCTGCAACGGTAGCGCAGCAATCGGCTCCCGGGCGCTATAACTCCAAAACTGATTTCCAAATGCAGTGAACATCAGCGGCGCCGTCTCTCCCGCAACCCTGGCAAACGCCAGCATAACGCCGGTGATGATGCCTCCACGCGCCGTGGCAAGGGTAATAGAAATCGTGGTTCTCCACTGCGGAATCCCCAGCCCGAAGGCCGCCTCCCGCACCGCATGGGGCACCAGCAGGAGCATTTCTTCCGTAGTGCGAGCTACGGTCGGCACCATCATGATTGCCAGCGCCACTCCGCCGGCGAATGCGGAAAAATGTCTTTGCGGAATAACCACGAGGCCGTAAGCTACCAGCCCAATGACGATCGAAGGAACTCCGTTCAAAACATCCGAGGTGAACCTCACCAATTGGCCCAGCCGGTTGCGTCCATATTCCGCGAGGTAAATTCCCGCGCCAATTCCGATTGGCACCCCGAAGAGGCTGGCTATACCAAGAATCATGATCGACCCTACCAGAGCGTTAGCCATGCCGCCCCCGATTTCTCCTACCGGTTTCGGGGTCTGGGTTAGGAACGACCAGTTCAACGATCCTGCGCCCTTCAGCACCAGATACGCGAAAATCGCGATCAACGTGCAGACCACCACGACCGACAAGGTTGCGGCCAGCCCGGTGAAGAAGTGGTCCGTCATTTGGCGACGAAGGCTGATTCGCCGTTTAGGCATTGGTCCTCGCTGGGGTGCCTCGCGTTACCGTCCACACCATCAGCCCGGCAAGAATGTTCACGATGATTGTGACAATAAAAAGAGCCAGGCCGATCTCAATCAGCGCGCTACGGTGCAGGTCGCTGGTGGCTTCGTTGAATTCGTTAGCGATGACACTGGCCATGGTGTAACCCGGCGCCAGCAGCGACTTCGCGATCGCCGGATTGTTGCCGATCACCATGGTGACCGCCATGGTTTCGCCCAGGGCGCGACCCAAGCCAAGAATGACGGCACCCATAATTCCTGCACGCGCGTTTCGCAGCACCGCCATACGGATCATTTCCCATCGCGTGGCTCCCAGCGCCAGTGCAGCTTCCCGCTGTGGTTGCGGCACCACGACTAAAACCTCTCGGGTGATCGACGAAATGATCGGAATGATCATAATCGCCAAAACCACGCCTGCCGCCAGCATGCCAATGCCATAGGCGGGGCCGTCGAACAGTCCTGTCCATGCGAAATATTTCATCAGCCACGGTTCAACGCTCATGCGCAGAATGGGCACCAGAACGAACATCGCCCATAGGCCGTAAATCACGCTGGGAATTGCGGCCAGCAGTTCGGTGGCATAAGAAATTGGTTTGCGCAAGGCGCGCGGGCACATTTCGGTGACAAAGACCGCCACTGCAACCGCCAGCGGAACTGCGATAAACAAAGCGACCAGTGACGAGACCACCGTTCCGAAAATAAATGGCAGCGCGCCGAAGCCTCCCGAGACCGGGTCCCACTCGCTGCCAAAGAAGAAGTGTATTCCGAATTTTTGCCACGCCAGGGCGGATCCCTGGACCAGTTCCGCAACAATCAGGCCAACGATGCCGAGGACGACGAACGCCGCCACGATCATCAGCCCCTTAAAGCCGAAATCCAAATTAAGGATCGATTTTTTCCATGTCCGAATCTCTCGCGTTGGATTCACAAGGGAGACTTTAGCTGATTCAGATGATGGCATGTTTTTTGGCTTGCTCGGGCCGAGCCCCTGGCCGGCTGTTGATTTTTCTGAAATGTGTGATTCACGTGCAGCTCCCATGAGCTTGCCGCTCCCGCGAAGTTCCCGGCCAGCCCTGGATTACCAGAGTCCCGCTTCCTAAATTTACACCGGAGCCAGCCGGAACTGGCCCTTCGGCGCAGCTATCTGATGGTTTTGATTGCTTCCAGTTCCTTCTGCTTCACGGAGTCTGGCAAAGGAGCGTAATCCAACTGCGTGACCATGCCTTGGCCCTGCTCCAGCATCCAGCTCAGGAATTCCGCCACGGCCTTTTCTTTGGTTGCATCCTTCCACTGCTTTGGGATCAGCAGGTAGGTGAAGCTCGAAATCGGGTACGCATCTTTTCCAGGCGCATTCGTAATAGAAACCCGGAAATCAGTTGCCGACATTTTGGCCCCCGCCGCTGCCGCGGTGGTTGATTCAAGGCTCGCCTTAACAAAGTTGCCCGAAGCGTTCTTTACCGGGCCGAAGGTGATTTTGTTCTGTAAGGCATAGATCAGTTCTACGTATCCGATCCCACCTTCCATTTGCCGGATCATGCCGGCGACACCTTCGTTGCCCTTCGCTCCCAACCCAACCGGCCAGCTTACCGAAGTGTTACTTCCTACCTTGGATTTCCAATCCGAACTTACCTTGGAAAGATAATCTGTCCAAACGAAGGTCGTGCCGCTGCCATCTGAACGATGCAGCACGACGATACTCTTGTCGGGAAGCTTTACCCCAGGATTCGCGGCAGCGATAGCTTTGTCATTCCAGTTGGTGATGGTTCCGAGATAAATCCCCGCCAAAATCTGCGGTGTGAATTTCAAGTCTTCGCCCACTCCGGGAAGGTTGTAGGCTGGGACCACGGAACCAAGAACCGTCGGGAGTTGCAGAATAGGCATTGGCATCTGCTTCGCCTTGGTGTCATCCAATGGCATATCGCTGGCGCCAAAGTCGACTGTGCCAGACTGCAATTGGCGAATTCCGCCGCCACTTCCGATCGATTGATAATTGATCTCGATATCCGAGTGCATGTTGTGGTATTCGTTAAACCACTTAGAATAAATGGGATAGGGGAAGGTTGCACCGGCAGCATTGAGCTTGGTTTGGGCCGGCGCCGACATCGCCAGCAGCAGCAGCGCGAACAACGGGAAAAGTTTCCTCACTTTAAGTTTCTCCTAGAAGTTCTGCTATCACTGATGATTAGAAGGCCCGAACAATTAAAGGACGATGAACCCTGTGTTAACAGTTCACAAAATTCATCAAACCAGCTGCCTGTTAAATCTGCGGGAACAAATTAAACTAACGAATTGCGCCCCGGCCATCGACGGCTAGAACTCACAATGAGAACTGGACTAAAAAAAGTTGTACTCACGATCGTCACATTCGCGTTGACCGCTTTCAGCCAGGGGAATGCCCCCAGCAGCGCACTGGCGCCGCAGGATCCCGCCAGAATTGTCCAATTTCTCAGTTCCACCATCTCCTGGTATCGTCAGCGCTCCGCCGAAGAGAAGCTTGCCAACGAACCTGGAGATCTCACCTTTGAGCAGGAAAACAACACCATCTCGGACCAGATGGTCCAACAGGCGTTTGAATACGGGCGGAACGAGGCCCAGTTGCAAAGCAAGAATCGGCCGGCAGCGAAACAGCAGAGCGCGAACCTAGGTCAATCGCAGAGACTTGCCCAGGCCCTGCAAAAAGTAGAACAGCAAATACAGGATACCCAGACCGAACTGCAAACCACTCGCGAGAAACTGGCGCGTAGCGCGGCGGCGAAGCGACGCACACTCCAGGCGCAGATTGAAGAGCTGCAGGGCGAACTGAGATTGTTAAACGCCCGGCACGATGCTTTGCAGACCATGTCAGAATTCGTGAGTTCGAGCGGGAGCGGAAATCGCCTGGGATTGCGCGCCCAGGTTGAGGAGTTGGCGCGCTCAGTTCCGGCAGCCCTGAGCGGTAGCCCTAATGCGAATGCCAACCAGGCGAAGACGCAGCCCGCGAGTGTTTTGGCAGCTAAGGCGCCGCCTTCGGGCCTGTTGGGACTATCAACCGACTTGCTTCATCTTTCTGGTAAGCGGCGGACCCTGGCGGAAATGCTGTCTTCAACCGAGGCATTAAGGAGATCAGCCGACGATTTACGCTCACCATTAATTAGCGACCTGCAAAATTTGATCCATCAGGGTGACCAGCTTTTTGCCGCGGCGGATACTGCCACTCCGGCAGACCTGGCGCAGCAGACCCAGCAACTGGATGCACTTACTGGCCAATTCAAGCAAGTGACGTCAACCATGCTGCCACTCAGCAAGGTGGGAGTGCTGCTCGGAATTTATGAAACGACACTGAAGAATTGGCGCGAATCAATCCGCACTGAAGAACGCGACGATCTCCGACAGTTATTACTGAGACTCGGGGTGCTCGCGCTCATGATCATGCTGGTGTTTGTGTTGGGCGAGGTCTGGCGGCGCGCAAGCTTCCGCTATGTGCATGACAGCCGTCGCCGCTACCAGTTTCTGCTGATGCGGCGAATCGTGATCTGGACTGCTGTCGTGATCATTGGGATTCTCGCATTTGCCAGTGAACTCGGCTCGGTGGTCACCTTTGCGGGCTTGATCACCGCCGGCATCGCCGTCGCCATGCAGAACGTAATCACTTCCATCGTGGGATATTTCTTCCTGATCGGAAAATATGGACTGCGGGTCGGCGATCGCGTGACTATCGCTGGAGTTACCGGTGAGGTTGTAGAGATTGGGCTAGTTCGAATTCACATCATGGAGTTGGCTGGGACGAATGACTCCCAGCCCAGCGGGCGAATCGTGGCGTTCTCCAATTCCATCGTCTTCCTGCCTAGCGCCGGCATTTTCAAGCAGATCCCTGGAACTAATTTTGTGTGGCATGAACTTAAGCTCACGCTGGCTTCTGAAACCGATTACCACGCCGCCAAGGACCGTATTACGAAAGCCGTGGATGCGGCGCTAGGTCATTACCGCGAGAACATCGCCACCCAGCGACGTCTGGTGGAGCAGAACCTGACCAGCATCTCGACCGGAGAATTACAGGCCAAAGTGCGATTGCACTATACTGCCTCAGGAATTGAAGCGACGGTACGTTATCCGGTTGAACTTGAGAAAGCCGCAGATGTGGACGATCACCTCATGCACGAGTTGCTTGCAGAGGTCGATAAAGAGCCCAAGCTCAAACTGATCAGTGCAGAGATGCCGGCGGCAAAGGCCTAGCTCCTGGATAAAACAGGAATTAATGCAGCAGTCCGACGGATAGGGCCGCGTATTTAAGCACCGGGTTCGGGTAAACACCCAGGAAAATAGTAGCCGCCAAACTCAGTCCCAACGCAAAACCTAGTCCGGTGGAGATCCGCGCCACCGGAGCTTCTTGATCGCGCGGCTCGCGCATATACATCACGACGATGATGCGCAGGTAATAGTAAGCCGCCACTGCGCTGTTGATCACGCCAATGATGACCAGTCCGACCAGTGGGTGGCTGCCCTGCAAAGCCGCGCTGAAAACATAAAACTTGGCGAAGAACCCGCCGGTAATCGGAATGCCAATCAGCGACAATAAAAAGATAGTCAGGATCGCGGCTAACAACGGCGACCGCTTTCCCAGGCCCGCATAATCTTCCAGTGTGACAAAACGTTCTCCCGCGCCGGCAAAGTGTCCGATCACCGCGAACGCGCCCACATTCATGGCTGCGTACGATGCGGTGTAAAACATCGCCGCCGGAATTCCGTTCGCGGGCAGGGAAACAAATGCAATCAGCAAGTATCCCGCGTGCGCGATCGATGAGTAGGCAAGCAGGCGCTTCACGTTGTCCTGCACCAGTGCGGCGATGTTACCAATCGTCATCGAAAGTGCGGCGGCAACCCAAATGAGCCAAGTTCCTCCTGGAGCATGAATTTCAAAAATGATGCGCAGCAACACGGCGAAAACCGCGGCCTTCGGAGCTGTGGACATAAATCCGACAACCGGCGAAGGCGCTCCTTCGTAAACGTCGGGGGTCCACACGTGAAATGGTGCCGCGGCCACTTTGAAGCCCAGTCCGACGAACATCAGCGCCACTCCCAGATAGGCAAGCAGCGGGCCATGGCCGGCTCCCGCATAATCGGCCAGGGCGGCGCTGATTCGATCAATGCTGGTCGAACCGGTCGCGCCAAACATTAATGCAACCCCGTACAGGAAAAACGCGGTGGCAAAAGATCCAAGTAAGAAATACTTCACTGACGATTCGCTGCTGATCGCCGCCCGCCGCCGGAATCCCGCGAGAATGTAAGTGGAGATCGATGAAATTTCCAGTGCGATGAAGATGAGAACAAGTTCCATCGCCGAAGACATCAGCGCCATGCCTACGGCCCCGAAAAGAATCAGACCGTAATATTCGCCGGCCCGAATCTGCTGCACTTCCATGTATTCGTAGGAACTCAGAATTACTAGAAGCGTGACTGCGATCACGACAAAATGAAAGAAGACGCTGAAAGCATCGACCTTGATCATGCCGAAAAAGCCGGGCCCCCAGAACCGCCCCTGCGCCTGATACACCGTGGCCGCCAAAGCTGCAATCGTGCCCACCAAACCGATCAAGCCTAAGGTGCGCTGGCTGCGCCGCTCATCCATCACAGGATCGAGCAACATGATGATCATGCCAAAAATCGAAAGCACGATCTCAGGAAGGATGCGCACGTAATCTGCCGATTGCGGAAGCGCCGGCGTGATCTGCAAGATGGCCATCATTGTCCGACCATCCGGCTGGCGAATTGAGTAAACGGCACTAACACGTTGTGCACCGCAGGATCGATCGTGTTTAGCCAGAGCAGCGGCGCTACCCCCATAGCGAGCGCCATAATCGCCGTGGGCCACAGCGCAATCCGCTCGCGCAATAGCAGATCGGGAAGGGAATTGTTTTCAGGGTGCTTCACGATGCCAAAGAAAACCCGCTGATACATCCACAGCAGGTAGCACGCGCTCCAGATCACGCCAGTAGCTCCGACGACGCCCCACCACATTTTTGCCTGAAACGCTCCGCTCAGCGCCAGGAACTCTCCGACGAATCCATTCAGCAGCGGCAATCCAACCGATGCCAGAACAATAAACAGAAAAAATTTGGCGTAGGTAGGCATCGGCGTCGCGAGCCCGCCGAATTCTGAAATCTCATAAGTATGCTTGCGCTCATAGAGAATTCCGGCCAGCATGAAAAGTCCGCCGGTCGAAACTCCGTGCGCAAGCATGATGAACATGGCCCCGTTCAGCCCGGCTTGAGTAAAGCTGAATATGCCCAGGACGACGAAGCCGAGGTGGCTAATCGATGAGTAGGCGATCAGCTTTTTCATGTTGGGCTGGACCATTGCAACCAGCGCGCCGTAAACAATGCCGATCAAAGCCAGCACTACGATCCACGAGGCGTTCGCCCGTGATTGCACCGGGAACAGGCCCAGGTTGAAGCGCAACATTCCGTAAGTTCCCATCTTCAGCAGAACGCCGGCCAGGAGAACGGAGCCGGCAGTCGGAGCCTCGACGTGCGCGTCGGGCAGCCAGGTATGAAACGGGAACAGCGGAACTTTGACGGCGAAGGCGATGAAGAATCCAAGAAATAGCAGAAGCGGTACAGCACCGGAGAATTCCGGAATATTCCCCGAGTGGATCGCATTCTGCACCACGACAAAATCGAAGCTTCCGGTTTTGGCGTAGAGCCACAAAATGGCGGCCAGCATGAAAACCGAAGCGATCATCGTATACAGGAAAAATTTCACCGCGGCATACACTTTCCTGCCGTGCCCATACATGCCAATCAGCAACGCCATCGGAATCAGCGTAGCTTCCCAGAAGAAATAAAACAGGAACAAATCCAGAGAAGTGAAGACGCCGATCAGGCTGGTTTCAAGGATCAGAAGCAGGATGAAGAATTCTTTGACTCGATCATGAATCGAATTCCACGAGATCAGAACGCAAAGTGGCGTGAGGAACGTGGTCAGCACAATCAGCCACAAGGAAATACCGTCGATCCCCATGTGGTAATGAATGTTGGGAGAAGAGATCCACGAGACATCTTTATCGAACTGAAAACCCGCCAGCCCACGATTAAAGTGCGCCGGCAGATGCAGAGATAGAACGAAGGTAAGCAGCGAAATAACCAACGCGAATACGCGGAGATCGCGGTGGCGCCGGGGGAAGAACAGCAACAGCAAGCCGCCCACACCGGGGGCAAAGGTGACCAGCGTCAGAATGTTGTTGTCGAGCCAGTTCATTGCGTTCGCAACCCCGTCCACACCATGTAAGCGATCACCGCCGCTGCGCCCACGGCGATCCAGCCGGCATAGGAACGCAAATTGCCCGATTGCATATGCCGCACTTCATCGGAGAGTTCGCGGGCTCCATCGGCGCTGCTGTTGAGGGCCGCGTCGATCACTCCTTGATCGATTCCTCTCCAGAAAACAATTCCTGATATCGCGATCAACGGCTTCACAAAAAGCCATGCGTAGAGTTCATCGATCCAATATTTGTGAGCAATGGTGGAGTACAGTCCGTGCATTGAGGAAGCGATGCGGTCCGGCAATTGCGGGCTGTGGAGGTACAGCAGCCATGCAAGAAATAATCCCAGCAACCCGGCGCCCACAGAAATTCCCGTAAAAATGATTTCGGTGGAGTGGCCGGTCTTGGGCTCGGCTCCTTCAGTGGTTTGTTCGGGTGGCGCAGTTTCGCCCGGCTGCGCGTGTTCAGTGTTAACTGCAGGCGTAGAAGAACGGAACACCGTTCCGAGGAATTTGTCGAAGTGATTTCCTCCGCCCAGCGATCCCGGAATTCCAACCCAACCACCGACCACAGAAAGCACAGCAAGAATCACCAATGGCACTACCATGATTGCCGGCGATTCGTGAATCCCATGATGCCCGTGCCCATGTCCATGTGGCGCGGGCGCCCCCGCCCGCGAATCAGTCGCATGCTCGTCATGCCCATGCGAAGTCTCTGCATCTCCGCGATACGCACCAAAAAAAGTCATGAACCACAGACGGAACATATAAAAGGACGTCAGAAACGCGGTAATCACGCCTACGAGCCAATAAATCCAGCTCGCCTGGTAAGCCCGCCACAAAATCTCGTCCTTGCTAAAAAACCCTGCGAACGGCGGCAGGCCCGAAATCGCGATAGTCGCGAAAGTCATCGTCCAAAACGTCCACGGGATTTTCTTGCGCAAGCCGCCCATCTTGCGCATGTCTTGTTCGCCTCCGACAGCGTGAATGACAGAACCCGCGGCCAGGAACAGCAGCCCTTTGAAAAACGCGTGCGTCATCAGGTGGAAAATTCCCGCCGAGAACGCGGCCACGCCGCAGGCCATGAACATGTATCCCAACTGTGAGATCGTGGAATAGGCGAGCACCTTCTTAATGTCCGTTTGCGCGATGCCGATGGTCGCGGCAAAAAATGCGGTCAGCGTTCCAATAATTGCGACCACCATCAACGCACTGGGCGCCCGCTCGAAAATTGCGTGCGATCGCGAAATCATATAAACGCCAGCAGTGACCATGGTCGCCGCATGAATCAATGCCGAGACCGGCGTGGGGCCTTCCATCGCGTCTGGAAGCCAGACGTAGAGCGGGATCTGTGCCGACTTGCCGCATGCTCCCAGCAACAGGAGAAGCGCAATCGCGGTCAGAAATCCGACCCCCGCAGTTTCCGCCGAGTAAGGTTTCACCGCGTCGAACACCTTCTGAAAATCCAAACTGCCGAAATGCTTGATCATCAAAAACAGCGCGATCAAAAATCCGAAGTCGCCGATTCGATTCACGATGAAGGCTTTTTTCCCCGCGGCCGCCGCCGAATCGCGAATGAAGAAGAATCCAATCAGCAGATACGAAGCCAGGCCGACGCCTTCCCAGCCCACAAACATCAGCAGGTAGTTGCTGGCCAAGACCAGCGTCAGCATGAAAAACATGAACAGGTTCAGGTAGCTGAAAAAGCGGTAGTAGCCGCCCTCTTCCCACATGTAGCCGACGGAATAAATGTGAATCAGAAAGCCTACACCGGTGACGATCAGCAGCATCACTAGCGACAATTGATCGAGTGCAAACGAATAATCAACGCTGAAACCGCCGGAGTTTAGCCAACTGGTCAGCATTTCAATGTGCGGTAGGCTAAGAGAAGAAAATCGCGCTGCAATCCACAAAGCCATCAAAAACGCCGCGCCGCAAAAGCCCAGCGCTACCGCCGCAACTGTTTGGCGCGAGAAGCGCTTGCCAAACAGGCCGTTAATCGCGGCACCCATGAGCGGCAATATCGGAATCAGCCAGAGATGCAGGTTCGGCGTCATAGTTTGAGCAAATTCACCTGATCGATGTTCAAAGTTTCGCGGGTGCGGAAGAGCGCAATAATGATCGCCAGGCCCACCGCAGCCTCAGCGGCCGCTACCACCATCACGAAAAATACAAAAACCTGACCGCTTAATTGCTGCCAGCGTGCCGCGAAAGCCACGAAAGAAAGATTCACGCCGTTGAGCATCAGTTCAATCGACATGAATATGGTGATGATGTTGCGCTTGATCAAAAACCCGACAACGCCGCAGGCAAACAATATGCCGCTCAGCACCAGGTAATACGAAATGGGAACCATCAGCTCTCCCTCTTGGTTCGTTCAACCGTTTCAGAACGAGCCGCCAGCACGACCGCGCCCATGATGGCGATCAATACCAGGATCGACGTGACTTCAAAGGGCAGCAGGAACTGATGAAATAACAACTGAGCAATTTTCGCCGGAGGGCCAGGTAAAGCGCCGATCGCCGCCGTCCCCGCATTGGAATGGGTCAGCAGCGCCCAGCAGACAATCACCATTCCCGCGAGAACCGCAGGAATCCCGAGCAACCATGCCACGCGGCTGCCGCTGGTACGCTCTTCCACTCCGGCATTGAGCAGCATGATGACGAACACAAACAGCACCATGACGGCGCCGGCATAAACAATGACTTGGATTGCGGCGACGAATTCTGCGCCGAGCAACAGGAACTCCACTGCCAGTGATCCCATTACTACCACCAGCGACAACGCGCTGTTGATGGGATGGCTCTGCAGCAGCAGGTTCACCGCGCCCGCTACACAAACCGCGCCGAACACCAAAAATAAGATCAGATGAAACATAAAAAGTTCGCAGTGGTCAGTTGCCAGTTCTAGCCCCTGATCACTAGGCGTTTACTTCAACACCACCACTACCGCGGTCACCACCAGGTTCGCAATCGCCAGCGGCAGTAAAAACTTCCAACCAAAAGCCATGAGCTGATCGTAGCGAAAGCGTGGCAATGTCCCACGAACCCAGATGTAAATAAAAAGAAACACAAAAATTCGTAGCGCGAACCAGAACAGCGGCAACAGTTCCTGCAGCCACGCCGGTCCGAAGAGTGGGCCGCTCCAACCGCCGAGAAACAGCAAAGACGCCAGGCATGCGACCGTCACCATGTTGGCGTATTCCGCCATGAAAAACATAGCGAACTTCATCGCGCTGTACTCGGTGTGATAGCCGGCGACCAACTCTGTTTCCGCCTCCGGAAGATCGAAGGGAATGCGGTTGGTCTCGGCATAGGCTGCGGTCAAATAAATAAAGAAAGCCACGAATTGTCCGCCGCGAAAGATGAACCAGTTGGGAATGAACCCCCAGAAATGTCCGCCTTGAGCTTCCACAATTCCGCGCAGGCTGAATGTGCCGGCGAGAATTAACACCCCCACCAGCGATAGCCCTAACGCAATTTCGTAACTAACCATCTGCGCGCTGGCGCGTAATCCGCCGAGCAGAGAATACTTGCTGTTCGAAGACCAGCCCGAGAGCGCGACGCCATACACACCGAGAGAAGTAATTCCCAGCACCACCAGCAGCCCGATGTTTACGTCGGTGATCTGAAACGGAGTTGCAAAACTTCCCACCCTCAACCAGTTGCCAAACGGGATCACCGCAATGGATGTGACCGCAAAAATGACCGCAATCATCGGCGCGGCTATGTACAGGGGCTTGTAAACGTGCGGCGGAGTCAGGTCTTCTTTAAAAAGAAATTTGATTCCGTCAGCTGCCGGTTGCAAAAGCCCGAATGGGCCGACCCTCGTGGGTCCCCATCGGTTCTGCATATGGCCGACGACTTTGCGCTCCAGCCACACCGTGTAGGCGACTGCGGTCAGCAAGACGAATAGGATCAGAGCGGTCTTGATTACCGAGACGATGATGAATTCGAGTATGGGCAATGTCGTTTTGAAATTGCGTCTGTAGGAAATTTAATGATTAAGTAATTTGAACGCCGCCACGCCGATCCTCAAAGTTAGCCAATTACAAAGCTACCCGACTCTTAATTAAGTTCAGTCTGCCGGCATTGCCTCCGCCGGCTCAGGATCTTTGTTCTCGATTACAGAATTCAATGCCCGCGAATAACGTCCCAAAGTCCCCGAACTGAAAAGATTATTGTGCGCGGGCACAATCTGCTCGGGGCCTTGCTGCTTTCCCGGGCCCATCGCCGAAATCGAAGTATGCTGATCGTTTCCCGCCATCAACTCCAGCCGCGACACGTCGTATCCTGGTACCAGCCGCTGTATCTCATCCAAAGTTGCCATGGGATCGAATGGACTCATCTTTGGCTCCAGGCCGTTGGCTTCCAGCCAGACACTGTGCTGGTCCGCCTCACCTGATTGCGCCCCGCGTGACTGCCCCATGTCGGCGTGCATTCCATGTCCAAAAGGAACGAGCTTGTGCACGTCAAACCCAATCGCATCCGCAACACGCACGATCATCTCGAAATCAGGCTTGACGGTTGCGACTTCGCCGGCCTTTTTTAGGATCTGAATATCACCGCAGGTATTGGTGAAGGTGCCGGATTTTTCGTACGCATTGGCCGCCGGCAATACCACGTCCGCCAGAGCGGCAGTTTCTGTCAGGAACATATCTTGTACAACCACGAAGGTGTCTTTTAGTGTACTGGGACCAATATCAAGCCGCCCCACCGGGTTTGCACCGACCACATACAACGCTTTTAACTGGCCGGCTTTTGCGGCATCGAACATCTCCGGAATGCTCGAGCCCGCACTGGAAGGAAGCGCACCCCATTCGCCGTGAAATTTGCCCGTCTCCGAAACCGGCAGGTATCCGGGAAGCAGGTCGGGATAGAGGCCCATATCAGCTGCGCCCCGCGAATTCGCATAATCGCCCAGGCAGATTAACTTCGCGCCCGAAAGGTTTGCAGCAAATTTCGCGAGATCATGTATGCCGTTGCCGACAACTTCCGATCCAAAAATAATGACGAGGTTCGTTTCCGCGCGCAATTTGTCGCGCATCGCCGCCCACTGTGCTTGCCCCGAACTCTGTTCGTGAGACTGCCTGTCAGACTGCCCGTGTGGAGACGGCCGCCCCCGGCCGTCTTGGCCAGATCCCGCGAGGAAAGTTGCAAATTCACCGTAACTGTCGGCAGGAATCTGCACGAACTCCGTCGCCTGCCGGCGCAACTTTATCGGATTGGCATTTACGACGTACAGCTTGGCCTGATGCAGCCGCACGTTATTCCGGATTTGCCATGCCAGCAACGGATGTTCTTCCGTGGGATCGTTTCCGATGAGCAAAATCGCTGGCGCGTTATACACATCGCGCATAGTTGCAGCGGCATTCGATTTTCCGTGGAGCGCTCCTGCAAAAGCCGGGAAATCAGCCGTGCGGTGATGATCGATGTTGTTCGTTCCTAACACCACGCGGGCAAACTTCTGCAGCAGATAGTTTTCTTCGTTGGTAGTCCGCGTCGAACCGATTACGCCGATTGCCTGCCCACCTTCGCGATCCAGAATGCTTTTGAAGCGTCTACCGATAACTTCAAATGCCTCTTCCCATGTGGCCGGAACGAGGCGCCCGCTTTTGCGAACCAGCGGTTGTGTCAGTCGATCCTCATTATTTGCGAAATCAAATGCGTACCGCCCCTTTATGCAAAGAAAGTCGCCATTGATCCCGCTCTTGTCGCGATTGTCGCCGCGCACGATCTGCATTCCCGCATCCGAGCGGCGCACCCCCAGAGTCGTCTTGCATCCGTCGGCGCAGTGGGTGCACGTTGTGCCGACGTGATTCATCTCCCATGGCCGGGTCTTGTAACGATACGCGCCCGATGTCAGCGCCCCCACCGGGCAAATGTCGATGCACATGCCGCATTCTTCGCATTCGAGGTGATCTTGTTTGTTAGGAACAATCGTCGAAACCGCGCCGCGGTTGTCCACACCGAGCGCCCAGACATCCATTCCTTCGCCGCAGACGCGGACGCAGCGGTAACACAGAATGCAGCGCGGTCGATCAAAGAAGACCACCGGCGACCACTGTTGCTCATCGCGGTGCTGCTTGAGTTCGATGAACTTCGACTCGGCAGCTCCGTAAGAGAACGTCATGTCCTGAAGTTCGCATTCGCCGCCTGCATCGCAAACCGGACAATCCAGCGGATGATTTCCGAGCAGCATTTCCACCATGCTCTTGCGCGCCTGGCGGATTTCGTCGGTGTCGGTCGCGACTACCATGCCCTCGGTGATCCCCGTAGTGCAGGCCGTCTGCAACTTTGGCATTTTCTCAACCCGTACCAGACACATGCGGCAAGCGCCCTGCAGAGACAGGTTCGGGTAGTAGCAGAACGAGGGCACTTCAATGCCGGCGTTCTTGCAGGCCTCGATCAGCAGGGTTCCAGCGGGTGCGGAGACAGGTTTCCCGTCGACCGTGATATTAACGAGTTTTGGTGCGTCAGCCATTCTGATTTATTACTAAAGCTTGCCTCTGTGGGATTTCCTCTGTGACCTCTGTGTTCTCCGTGTTGAGGTTTCTTAAATTCTCAACCACAGAGAACACAAAGTTCCACAGAGAGACTCCACAGAGGAACTCAAGCAAATACTGGTAATTTTTCTACAACCCTCGTCTTTTCAAACGGGCAAGGGCGACCTTCCAAATGGGCCTCGAACTCTTTTCTGAATTTTTTCACGATCGAAATCGTGGGCAATGCCGCCGCGTCTCCCAGCGGACAGAAGGTTCGCCCCAGCATGTTCTCCGACAAGTATTGAATATTATCAATGTCCTTCTTAATTCCGCCGCCGCTATGGAATCGGGTCAGAGTTTTCATCAGCCAGTCGGTTCCTTCGCGGCATGGAATGCACCATCCGCAACTTTCATGCTGGTAAAACTTCATGATGCGGAGCGCAAATTTCACCATACAGGTGGAGTCGTCGACCATGACCACGCCGCCCGAACCCAACATGCTCTGAGCTTTCATTAAGGTATCGAAATCCATGGCCACATCGATTTCGTCTGCGGTGAGCAATGGGCAACTTGATCCGCCAGGCACAACCGCCTTCAACTTGCGCCCGTTGGGAATGCCGCCGCCCACCTCATAAATCATTTTCTTGAGGTTGTAACCCATGGGCAATTCGTAAACTCCGGGCTTGTTCACGTGGCCGCTGAGGCAGAATAGGCGTGTGCCGCCATTTTTCGGCGTCCCCAGGTTTGCAAACCATTCCGCACCGCCCAAAATTATCGGTGGCACGCTGGCCAGCGTTTCCGCGTTATTAATGACCGTCGGCCCGCCCCATAATCCGACCACGGCAGGGAAAGGCGGACGAATGCGCGGGACGCCCCGCTTCCCTTCGAGCGATTCCATCAACGCCGATTCTTCGCCGACTTCGTAAGCTCCGGCACCGCCATGCCAGTACACTTCAAAGTCACGGCCGCTGCCAAAAATATTTTTGCCGGCGAAGCCCTTGGCATAGGCATCGGCAATCGCCTTCTGCATAATCTCGAGAAGGTACCGGTACTCGCCGCGAATGTAGATGTAAGCAGACTGCGCCCCAACCGCCAGTCCCGCGATCATTGCGCCCTCGATTACCGAGTGCGGATCGTGCTCGAAAATCAGCCGGTCTTTGCAGGTGCCGGGCTCGCTCTCATCACCGTTGCATAGAATGTATTTTGGTTTTGCCGAGGTTTTCGGAACGAAGGACCACTTCAGACCAGTGTTGAATCCCGCTCCGCCGCGTCCGCGCAGGCCGGAATTTTTGACCTCATTGATAATTGCATCCGGCTGCATGCCGAGCGCCTTGCGCACGGCCTTGTAGCCGTCAAGATCGAGATAGCGGTCGATGTTCGTCGCGCCGTGTCCAAAGCGCTTCGAGACGACCTTCACCTCATCGGGATGGGAAACCAGAGAAGCCATTCTAATTTGCGACTTAGATTTTAGATTGCAGATTGGAGAATGCAGCAATTCAATCGTCAATCTGAAATCTACAATCTGAAATCTACTGCGCCACCTTGCTCCGATAACTTTCCAGCACTTTGTCCATCTTTTCCGCCGTCAAGTTCTCATGGAAATCGTAATTCACCTGCGCGGCCGGAGCCCAGCTGCACGCGCCGATGCACTCAACGTGCTCAAAAGAAAACAGTCCGTCGGGAGTCGTTCCTTTGTGCCCGATGCCAAGCTTTTTCTCACAGTGCTCGATCAGTTCGTCCGCGCCGCGCAGCAGGCAGGAAATATTTCTGCACACCTGCACGTTGAATTTGCCACGCGGCTTGGTGGTCAGCATTGAGTAGTAGCTGATCACATTGCGTACATCCAGTTCGATGAGTTCGAGCCGGCTTGCGATTTCGGAAATGACTTCATCCGAGAGGAATCCAGTCTCGTCCTGCGCGTAGAGCAGTGTGGGGACAAGCACTGAACGCTTCGTCGGATAATGCGTCAGCATTTTCGTGAAGCGCGCTTCGAATTTTTCCGAAAATCTCATTCTCCGTGCCGTCCCTGCGGGACTCGACTATCTATTCCATCTTTCCCGGCACTTCCGTGCCGGGCTTTCACATACCGCCGCTTCGCGGCTCAGTCTTCTCGCGGCCCCTTCTGTTTCTCTGCGAACCCTGCGGCTAAGATTTTTCGAAAAGCCTTTAACCGCTGACATCCGGCTGGCGAGTTCGATTCGGCCGACAACCGAGAGCCGACGACCGATAGCCTTCTACCTATCTATCTCTCCCAGCACAATATCAATGCTTCCAATTGCCGCCACCACATCCGCCAGCAAGCGCCCTTCGCACATCTTCGGCAGCGTCTGCATATTTGCCAGGCACGCCGACCGCATATGTACCCGATAAGGTTTCGCCGAACCATCGCTCACGATGTAATATCCCATTTCTCCACGAGGTGATTCGACGGCCTGGTAAACCTCACCCTCTGGCACAGCAAAGCCTTCAGTCACAATCTTAAAGTGATAGATGAGGGCTTCCATCTCCGTCTTCATCTTCTCGCGGTCGGGCAACACAACCTTAGGCGCGTCAGCCTTCACCGGGCCCGAAGGCATTCCATCAAGCGCCTGTTTTACTATGCCGGTCGACTCGCGCAACTCGGCTACCCGGCACATGTACCGCGCGAAAACATCGCCGTCCTGGCTCACCGGTACCTTAAATTTGAAATTCTCGTAACCCGTATACGGCATGTCGCGGCGCAGGTCGATGTCCACTCCGCTGCCGCGCAAGGTTGGACCGCTGGCGCCCAACGCAATCGCATCTTCCGCAGAAATGTGAGCAATGCCTTTGGTCCGCATCACCCAGATCGGATTCTCCGTCAGCAGGCCTTCATACTCGTCAACCTTCGACGGGAAGCGGTCGGCAAACTTTCGCACCCGGTCAAAAAAGTCGAGTGGCGGTTCAAGAGCAACCCCGCCTATGCGGAAATAAGACGTCATCATGCGCTGCCCGCTGATGGCTTCGAACAGCCGCAGCACATCTTCACGCTCGCGGAAACAATACAGGAACACCGTCATCGCGCCGATGTCCATGGCGTGCGTGCCCAGCCATACCAGGTGCGAGTTGATGCGGGTTAGTTCGTTCATCATCACTCGCAGCCACTGCGCCCGCGGTGGGATCTCAATGCCCAGCAGTTTCTCAACCGCCAGCGCATAGCAGAGATTGTTGGTCATCGGGCACAGATAATCGATGCGGTCGGTGAGCGGCACTACCTGGTGATAAAACTTGGCCTCGCAAGTCTTCTCGATACCCGTGTGCAGAAAGCCAATGTCGGGCATCATGCGCACCACGGTCTCGCCATCGATCTCGAGCAGAAGGCGCAGAACTCCGTGCGTCGACGGGTGCTGCGGCCCCATGTTCAGGATCATGGTCTTGTCCTGACCGGGTTCTAGCGCGGGCGTGGGAGAGAGGTGAGCCATAAAAAATGTGTGATTAGAAAATTTTGTAATCGGGTAATTTCGAATCGAACGCAGGAAGCAGGCGGCTAAATTACAAAATTACCAATCTCGTGATTACTCTCTTATCGATAGCCCTCCACTGGATAATCTTTCCTCAGCGGATGGCCTTCCCAGTTTTCGGGCATCATAATGCGGCGTAAATAAGGATGGCCATTGAAACGCACTCCGAACAGATCAAAAACTTCGCGCTCAAAATAATTGGCTCCTGGCCAGATTGAGGTGATTGAATCAAGTGCCGGGTTTTCCCCGCTAAGCCGTACTTTCAGGCGAACCCGCTCTTTGTGAGGGATCGACAACAAGTGATAAACCACTTCGAATCGCGGCTCTGACGGATGCCAATCGACACAGGTAATATCGGAAAGATAATTAAAAGGGCAGGCGGAATCGTCTTTCAGCAATGCGGCCGCCTGACGAATGGCGTCGCGAGCCATGTAGATCGTCATCTCGTCGCGATCGAATTTAACGCCCTCGACTGCCTGAGCGTTCCAGCCCACCAGCCGTGCAACTGCGGGATGACCCTTCAGGTGTTCGATATCGGTGACCGCGGGAGCTAGCGCCATCAGGCTTCGCTCCTGCGTCCGGCAACCCCAACTAACTCAGGTTCTTCGCCCCGAGGTGAGCCGCCACCGGTGACGGCGCGCGTTACTCTGGCGGCTTGCGGTGAAGAGATCGTCAGGCCCCAATCGAGCGCGCCTTTTTTCCAGATGTACCAGTAGCCCACCAGCACGATTCCGATATAGACGAACATCTCAGACAATCCAAAAAGGCCCTGACCCATGCGCTTCAGATCTCTCAAAATGATCGCCCAGGGATAGAGAAACACTGCTTCCACATCGAACAGGATGAAGAGCATCGCAACCATGTAAAACTTCACCGAGAAGCGTGAGCGGGCGTCGCCGATGGGCGTCATGCCGCATTCATAAGGTGACAATTTCGCGCGCGTAGGCCGCCGGTAGCCGATCAACCACGAGAGCGTTACCAGTGCGGTAGCCAATAGGCCTGCCACAATGAAATGGATCAACAGCGGCAGGTAGTTGGCAAAATAATTGTCAGGCATAGGAGAGCTGGATAAAATTTCGCTGATTAACTAAACATTTTAGATTAGAGTCCGCGGGAATTGGTGTCAAGCGAGGGACGAAACCGCACTCTTGAGTGCTACAGGTTTGTGCAGTGTGAAGTCTACCTGGTACGTGAGAACCTTAATGTGGGGAAGATTCTTGACCGCGTACCTCAGAGCCTCGTCTACTTCCTTAGCAATTATTATGCCTTCGACTCTCTGGTCCTTCTTGGCGATTTTTTCTTCGACCCATGCAATATAACGCAAAATTTGCCCTACAGTAGCATCGCTTGTTTGGCCTTTCTTTAACTCCAAAATCACCAGACTCCCGCTTTCGGTGTCAGTGCATAGGAAGTCTATGCTCCACTGACCCGCTGGAAATTGTCGCCCGTTCTCCTCATCGGTGGCATATCTGTTCAATTGTCGACCAAAGTTAATGTGATTCCAATTCTTGTCAATGAACTCCTCCAAATGAGTCTCAAGGGCGAATTCAGACTGAGTGATAGTGGATGAGATTTGATGGAGATTCGGTTCCAACAAGCCAGGGCTCGGTGAGACTGCGCAATTGGTAATAATTTCAAAATCGCGTTCAGGGAGGTATCGCACCCCGCCTTGGAAATACACACCCCAATTATCTTTGTTTTCGATGAATGTGAGTTGCGAAAGAACATCGTCGACTCTGCAAGGGCGGTTCCAAATATTCGTTTCCTGGAGGCGGACGCCGTACGGTGCTCGATAGAACTCCATGTCATGAGACAGTTGCACCTGTTCAGCAGCGGACAATGTGAAATTATCCGATGCCAAGACTGCTGACGCCGCAAATGCCTTGTGAGGTGTCCCAAGAT
>JBOGLH010000221.1:0-51044 GCA_050746025.1 Terriglobales bacterium
GTAAGAACGGGGACCAACGGAGCAACGTGGCGATATTCCTGACCGGATCCACCGGCTACATCGGCGCCTACATTGCGGCCAATCTGCTGCACGATCACGGCGCCTCACTGAATCTGCTGGTGCGCGCACGCGATCCGCACGAGGCTGAAGACCGCCTCTGGCGCGGGCTGCAGCTGCATTTCGATTTCAAATCTTTCTACGAGCATTTGCAGACTCGGATTCGGGTTTTTCGCGGCGACCTGATTGACGAGCGATTTGGGCTTTCGCGCGATGATTACGATCGGCTGGTGCATACCACTGATTCTGTAATTCATTGCGCGGCATCGCTGAATCGCAAATCAGAGAAGAGTTGTTTAAATGTCAATCTTCGCGGCACTCTCGAGGTAATTAAGCTCGGAATGCAAGTAGATCACTACCATGGACTGCGGCGCTTCAGCCACGTGAGCACGGTTGCGGTCGCGGGCAAGCGGCAGGACGAGGTTGTCACCGAAGATACGTCAGTCGATTGGAACCGGTCCGACTACGATCCTTATGCGCGAACCAAAAAGTTTAGCGAGCACATGATTCGCGAGCTTCTTCCGGATGTGCCTAAAACAATTTTTCGTCCCAGTATTGTGCTCGGAGACAGCCGCCGCGCGGAGACCACACAGTTCGATATGGTGCGGGCCTTCGTCTTCCTCGCAGGGCTGCCAGCGTTACCGTTACGATCGCGCGACCGGGTGGATATCGTTAACGTAGATTTTGTTGCTGACGCGATTGCGAGTTTACATGTGAAAGATCAAACCCAATACGATACTTATCACCTGTCTTCAGGACGTGAATCGCAGACCTTTCGCCAGATTACGGAATCGTTAGCCGCGGCGCAGAACAAGCGTGGGCCGATTTATCTGCCATTTTTGCAAGGGCCATTTACTTCATCACTCGACCTAGCTGCGCATCGCAAAAGCCCGATTGGCCATATCGCATCACTGATGAAAGTTTTCATGCCGTATCTGACCTTCAACACCGTCTTCGATAATTCGCGGGTCACGTTCGAACTTGGCCGCAAGCCGGTGCCATTCTCGCAATATAGTTATCCACTGCTAACATTCAGCCGCGAGACGAATTTCACCTTTCCGTATCAGCCCTGGCCGGCAAAAGTCGGAGGATCCGCCGCATGATGGATTATGTTCTCGAGGCGTGGGTCAGCGGCAACATCGAGCGCGCCAAAGCCTCCTGGATCCTCGGCGGCGGCGAACGGTGGCATCCCGGCAAAAAGCTCAAGCTGCTGCTGGCGGGCTACAACGGAACGCGCAACACGGGCTCGGACGTCCGCCCGCAGGAGACGGTGCGTCAGCTTCGACATATTCTGGGCGCTGACAATGTCGAGTTCAGTGTGATGAGCCAGAACTTCGACTTGACCCATGGATACTTTGAGGGTGCTCATCAGGTTCACTTGCCTGACATTTTCCCCCCGTTCCTCGCCCGTGAAATTCCCAAACACCACGGGGTGATCGTGGTCGAGGGCTCAGCTTTCAAGAGCAAATTTGCCAACGCGCTGGCGGCAATGATCATTGGCTCACTGGGCACTGCGACGGCGCAGAATAAACTCGCGGTGGGTTATGGATCCGAAGCCGGGCATATGGATCCGTCGGTTGCGAAAATGTGCGGACGCTATTGCAAAGACGCGTTGGTGATCACGCGCAACGAAGAGTCTCGCACTATCCTTCGCAAATTGGGTGTGCCGACAGAACTCGGCACTGACACAGCTTGGACATTCGAGCCACTCCCGCCCGAGTACGGGCGAAAAGTTTTCCGCGACGCCGGGTGGGACGGCAAAATGCCGATTCTGATCGTCTGCCCCATCAATCCGTTCTGGTGGCCGGTGAAGCCGTCACTGGTTAAGTACGCGGCGCGCGCTATCGGCGGCGCATATAAAGACAGCCACTATCGCACTGTCTATTTTCATAAAGACGGCGCTGATGTCGGAGCTGCCTTCGAACGTTATCTCACAGCCATTGCGAAAGCCGTGGACGCATTTCGGCAACGGCATCAGGTCTTCATTGCGCTGTGTGCTACCGAGCAGCTGGACACTCGCGCCTGCCGCCGGGTTTCCGAAAAGCTAGGCGGGGTGGCGGTTTTCAGCTCCGAAAATTACGACATGTTTCAGATGGTGAGCATTCTTCGCGCCGGGCATCTAATGGCGTCCTCGCGTTTTCACGGCATCGTGACTTCCATGCCGGCGCTGGTTCCGTCAGCAGGAATTACCATGGACGAACGCATCCGCAACCTGATGCGCGAGCGCGGTCACGAAGACTTGCTGATGAACGTTGACGATCCGGATCTGGAGCCGAAGTTGCTGGTGGCACTTGAGAAGTTGGCGAGCGACGGCGACAGAATTGCCGATGGAATCGGCCGCACTGTGGTCAGGAATTTAAAGACAATGGCGCGGATGGGCGTTTACTTCGAAGAGGAATTACGTCGCCGGTATCCCGAATTTCCGACCCGCAAAGGCGAGTGGAGTTGGGAAGATTATTTGCCTCCACTCGATGAAGGCTTGCGCCGCCTGATCGGAATGTATAGAGAGAGCAGAATTTCCGCTTAAGTAAGGTAAAAAGCGAAACAATTCAAAATTGTCATTCCTAGATCAAATCTTCGCGCGCTCAGAGTCTTCCGCCGATCAAACGTTGCTCACGGAGCTGCGCGAGTCCGGCTACCTTCCGGTTACTGGACGCGAATTTCTAAATATGATTTCCCAGGCCTGCGCCCATCTCACTTCGCGTGGATTGAAAAAAGGCGACCGCTGCGTTTTGCTCGCTGCCAACAGCATTCGCTGGGTAGCAATGGACCTCGCAATCATGGCCGAAGGGATGATTGTCGTCCCGCTTTATTCGCGCCAGGCCTCGTCGGAATTGGTCAGCATGATGAAAGATTGTTCGCCGTCCCTGATTTGCTGCGGCGACGAAACCTTGCGGGATTCAATCGTCCAGCACTGGCCGGAAGCCCCGCCACAAGCCTTGTTTGAAGACATCTTTGCTTCTCCGGTTTCAACACTGAAAAATCCTCAAGTTCAGGATTCAGACGTCGTAGCCATCATCTACACATCGGGCACTTCTGGCGAAGCCAAAGGCGTGATGCTCACCGCGGGAAACGTCGCTCACATTCTGCAATGCACGTCAGGGCAGCTCGACATCTTGATGAAATGCCGGCCCGGGCAGGACCGGGTCTATCAGTGGGCACCGCTGAATTTTGCCGCGGCATGGATTACGACTCTCACCGGCCTGTTGCGCGGCAGTTCGGTCTTCATGAATACCGATTTAACCAAACTAGCTGGGGAACTGCGTACCGTTGCCCCGGATTATTTTGTGAATGTGCCGGCATTGCTGGAACGTGTCCGCAAGGCCGTCGACGAACAACTCTGGAAAACTGCTGGGGTCGTGCGCACGGTTTACCTCAAGGCCAAGGCCGCGTACATGTGCAAGCAGGAAGGCAAAGCAACTGTTTCGGATTCTATTTGGCTGGCCATAGCCGATGCGGGTGTGTTCCCGACCATTCGGAAAAAGATGATTGGTTCGAATTTGAAAGCACTCATCTGCGGCTCAGCCCCGCTTAGCGTCGAAACACAACTCTTCTTCATGATGCTCGGCATCCCAGTGCTTCAGGTTTACGGCCTGACCGAGACCACGGGAATTTGCACCATGGACGACCCGCGCCAGGTCGAACCCGGACGCGTAGGTCCTGCCATCAGTGGCATTGATATGAAGTTGGCCGAAAATAATGAAATCGTTGTTCGCGGGCCAAATATTTTTTCCGGGTACTGGAACCGTCCGAATGAAACCGCCCAAGTTCTACGTGAGGGCTGGTTTCATACCGGCGATCAGGGAGAGGTGAACGCCGCGGGCAACTGGAAAATTGTCGGGCGCATTAAGAACCTCATCATTCTGAATTCCGGCCACAACATCGCGCCAGAGCCGATAGAAGATGAAATTCTGGCGCATCTCCCAGGTGCGCAATTCGTAGTGGTGATAGGCAATGGCCGAAGCTATCTAACTTTGCTCATCACTGGCGACGTCAGCGACCTGCAGGTGCAATCCGCTCTGGACGCAGTCAATGCAACGTTACCTCATTACAAGCAGGTCCGGGCATTCCGAATCATCCTGGAACCGTTCACCATCGAAAGTGGCTTGCTCACCGCCAATGGCAAGCTCAAGCGCGATTCGATCCCGCAGCGTTTTCAACGTCAGATCGAAGAGATGTACACCGTACAGCAGAGCAGCACTGCATAGAGACGCATAAGCCAGTCCACGCGTCCAAACCCAGGGTTCCTGCACTCTGGTTACTTGCAGGCCGACCTTTCTCACAGTGGAATGTAGCTTAGAGGAATCTCTATGGGGCGCATTCTCGGTTTCATCGGCGTGCTTATATCCGCAGGCCTGGTATTTTACCTGTACACCAAGCAGGCGCAGAGCGTGGCTTCAATGGGTGGCGGTACCACCATTCAGGCCGCCGAAAATATGACCGGGGTCAAAGGCGATCTGCTTGGCATCGCCAATGCAGAGCGCAATTTCAATGCGACCGAGGGACACTACGGGTCACTTGACGATCTCGTCTCCGGCAAATATTTGCCGCCAAAGGGCGACCGTCCTCCGTTTTCATACGACATTCAAACTACTGCCAGCGGATTTCGCGTGACCGCTACCCGCTCTGGCCCTGGCTCCCCAAGCCAGATGTGGATTGATGAGACGATGGAAATCCAAAGCTCTAACTAATCCGGCCCGAATCGTACTCGTAATTTCCCGCATCATTCACATGTGACTTCGTCCCCTCGTCCTGCGGCCTGGAAACTTCTGCTGGCGTTCGCCATCATCTATCTGGTATGGGGATCGACGTACCTTGCAATTCGCATCGGCGTGCGCGAAATTCCACCGTTCCTGATGGCGGGATTGCGCTTCACCGCTGCTGGCGCAGTCATGTGGACATGGATGCGTGTGACCGGAACGCCTTCGCCAACTCTGCACGAATGGCGCGACGCCAGTGTCCTGGGAACGTTGATGTTCCTTATCGACTACGCTTGCTTGTTTTGGGCAGAGCAACGCGTTCCTTCGGGGATTGCGGCCGTTATCCTGGCCATGATTCCGGTGTGCATCACGCTCCTTGAAATCGGGTTTCTTCGCACGCAGCGGCTCACGTTACGACTCGCGACGGGCCTGGGAATCGGGGTCGTCGGGGTGGTGGTGCTCATGAACCCGTCGGCATCGCTCGGAGAAGCGCCGCTGGATCATCGCGGTGTGATTGCGCTGCTAGTCTCCTGCTGTGGATGGTCGGTCGGCACCATCGTTACCAAGCGCCTTACGTTGCCAACGTCGAAGCCAATGAGCGCGGCCGCGCAAATGCTGTCTGGTGGAGTGCAATTATTGGCGCTAGCTGCTGTCGCGGGTGAGTTCACAAATTTTCGCGCGCAGAACATCTCTTCCGGCGCGTGGTTGTCACTGATTTATCTCATCATTGCTGGGTCGATCATTAGTTATACGGCTTACGTGTGGCTGCTGCATTACGAATCGCCGACCAAAGTTGGAACATACGCTTATGTCAATCCGGTGGTGGCGGTGATTTTGGGTGCGACGCTGGGCGGTGAAAGCATGGGCCGACGAACCATTTTGGGGACGGCGCTAATTCTGATCAGCGTGGTTGCGATTACCACGATAAAGCGAACACAGGTAGAACCGGCAAATGCGAATCTAAGCAGGGAAGCGGAATTGAAAGCCGTTGCGGACGATTAATTCCGAGCTGGCCTCGTTCTTACAGTGGCGATTGCACTAAGCATCACCTCGATACAAATCAATCCCATTGAAGTAAGACAGAGAATGCACCAGACGCCCAGCACAAATTTCTCAACGTAAGCGAGAGACAATGCGAATCCCAGGCCGCCCACGGCTGCGACCAAGAGCAGCACCGGCGTTTGTGCCAGGTTGCGATAAACCGTCGCCAACGTAGCGACCAGCACGTATCCAACAATCCCGATAAGTGCGACCGGCACGCCCAGCACGGTTGAATATGAGCTGCGATTTACCAGATCGCAATTGAAAGTGTTACTCAAATTGCAAAATGAGGTTGTGAAAGTTGCAAAATGCTCATAAAGCGAAACCGAAGAAACTGCAATACCGCCAATTGCGACGAGCACAATGGCGGTCATGATGGTCGACTCGACGGCGCGGGGTTCGGGATTGCGGCCTGATTCGGTCACGGCAGTTTGCATCCGGTTTTGTCACTGAGGGCCTGCAGATGCAAAGTGCCCTCGGCGCGAGTGCCGTCGGAAAATTGCCAAGTCGGGAAATTTTTAACTCCCGCCTGCTTGCAAGTATTGTTTTCTGTGCGCTGCCCCGGCGCGCTGCACTCGACGTAATTGACGTATTGGAAGGCGAAGCCGAAGAGTTCTTTCTGATCGGCGCAATGCGGGCACCACCACGCCCCGTACATCTTCGCACCGCTTTTGGTCACGCACTTTGCGAAGCCATCCAATGTGCTGACCGGCTTGCGATAGTAGGCAAAATAATAAATTGCCCATGCGACGATCAGGACAGCCAGGGCAATTGCCAGCCAAGTTAGGCGCGGCGCCGGCGGAGCGGCATTTTTTTGCTCTTGGTTCGAGTCAGACATCGTCGAATTCTTATATCACGACACGGAGTGCGCCTGGCAGGACATCGAGACTTTCGCAATGTAGCGTGATGACCTCGCCATCGACCATCACATCCACTGGGGAATCCAGGTGAAAATCCACGCGACTCACCTTGCGCACTTCGGCCAGCGGATGCCGCGTATGCGTGCCGTCATAAAGTGTGGGCAAGTTGCGAATCAAACCAGTGCGGCCGATCGGTCCCCAGCGCACATACTCGATGAGGCCATCATCAGTTGCAGCGTCCGGCGCGATCATCATGGTCCCACCGGTGAATTTGCTGTTGTTGAAAGTCAAGAACAGGCATGGACGACGATCGATCTTCTGTTCGCCATCGACGCTCAAGGGAAACGGGCGTCGTCGAAATCGCGCTAAACAAATAAAAATAGAGGCCTGATATCCGACTTCGCCCCATCCGCTGAAGCTGCGGGAGCGCATGGTCGCGACATCGGCGGTGAAACCTACGCTTAGAAGGTTGATGTAATGCAGCACTCCGTCTTTATGGCGCAAACGAAGCACGTCACATTTGCGTGAGCGTCCAGCGATCAACGACTCCATGGCATATTCCACGCCCTGATCGCTGAAGTCGCGTAGAAATGAATTCCCCGTTCCCAACGGAAGAAAGCCCAGGGTCGGAGTGTCCGCCCCGGCGGAAATTGGGAACAAGCCGTTCACAATTTCATACGAAGTTCCGTCGCCGCCGACCGAAATAAATCTGCGGTATCCCTGCGACCAGCCTTGCCGCGCGATTTCGGTGGCATGACCAAGCGCGGAAGTCTCCCGAACCTCCACTTGAATGTTTTCGGCGCGCAAGCGTTCCAGGGCAGCAGGCAGAAGCTGGCGCGAGCGCCCGCCACCCGCGGCTGGATTCACAATCACCAGATATTTATTTGTTTGTGTCAAAGTTCTTTGACAGCAGACCGTTCGAGTGAAGTTCTAATTTCTTCGGCCAGTTCGTTGCGTTTGATCTTTAATGAAGCGGTGCGAGGAAAGTCTTTTCCCCAGACCACGTAACCCGCGACCCTCTTGAAATCCGGCAGGCGCCGGTTGCGGTGGGCTATTTCATCCTTTAGTGAATCCGTGAACTCCTGGTTCTCCAATCGGACAAACAGTGCGAGCGTCTCTCCGCCCAATTTTTTCTTAGGCCACACATAGTTTGCCGCGAACACGCAATATTCCTTTACCGGAAGCCCATCAAACACGGTCTCAATGTCCTCCGGATAAATATTCTTGCCGCCCTCGGTGACGATCATGTTCTTTTTACGCCCCAGCAATTGCAGATGGCCAGAAATTTCCAGCCGTCCCAGGTCCCCGGTGAGCAGCCAGCCATCAACAACCGTCTGCGCCGTGAGTTCGGGATCATCGAGATAATGCGACATGATGGTTTTGCTGTGGGCCGCGACTTCGCCGACTCCTTCAGCATCAGGGTTCAGAATGCGAAGATCGACCCCAGGTAGCGGCTTGCCAACGGTGTCGTTGCGAAACGGCTTCAGATCATTCAAAGTGAGCACGGTGCAAGCTTCGGTAAGGCCGTAGCCGTTCGCGACCGGAATTCCGAGGTCGTAGAAAAATTGCAGAGTCTGCGGATCGATAAACGCGCCGCCGGTAAACATCGCGAGCAATTGTCCACCGAAAGCTTTGTGCACCCGAGCAAGAAGTTTGCGGCTCAGTTCTACGTTGGGGCGTTTTCGAGTGAGAGATTTGTTGATCGAGATCATCAGGTTGAGCACGAGTCGTTTGAAGGACGGTAAGCCTTCGAAATTGGATCTAATGCCTCGTTCGAGGTTCTTGAGCACCATTGGTACCAAACTCACATAAGTGATGCGATAGCGAACAAAAGCATCGCGCACAAATTCCGGCCGCAGGGTGCGAAGGTGCACCACGCATGCGCCGCACACAAACGGTCCAATGAATCCGACCATGAAATCGATGGCATGGTTAGTGGGCAGAATGCTTAAATAGCGCACTCCCGGCCAGAATGGATACCATGCCGTGAGCGATTTGCACTGCTCAAGATAATTTTCGTGAGTGAGCACGCAGCCCTTCGGAAGCCCGCCGGTCCCCGACGAATAAACGATGCAAGCAGGATCCTGGCGCTTGCGGGCAATAAGGGTAGACTCGCCCTTTCGGCGAAATTCCTCCCAGCGATAGCCGCCCCGCAAATCGGCGCTGGGCGGCGCCTCCGTGACCAGAACAATCTTTACCTTGTGGTTTTTGAATTCCGGTTCCTGCGTAATCGCGCGCCATAGGTGATATTCGATCACCATGAACTGCGCCTTGGAATGCGCCAACAATTGCAGATGCTCGGCTGCAGTCAGCTTGTAGTCCAGCGGGACCAGCACGCCACCACTCTGTAAGATCGCATACGCCGAGATCAGCCACTTCGACTGATTGGTCATAATGATCGCGGTGCGGTCCCCGGCCCGCAGTTCCGCATCCTGCAGAGCACGCGCCAGCGGCGACGCAAGCAATTTGAAATCGGAATAGGTGAGGCGAGTGCGTTCGCGTTCGCGGTCGGCCTCGATCAGGCAAGTCTCATTCGGCCAGGTATCCAAAGCATCGCTGAGCGCCGCACCAAGGGATGAGTATTGATCGAGATCGAGCATGAAGGTTCTATTCCATCACGGACGCACAGCAACGCGGAGAAAAAGTGCTGATTCGGAGTTCCTGTTTATGTGGGCAGTAGATGGTTACGCTCTCTTTTCGCGTCAATTCTGGGCGGCCTATAGTCTAGATTGGATCCGCTCGGCTAACGTCCTGAAGTCCGAAACCCCCTGCATTTCGTAATCCGGCAGTTCTATCTTGAAATGTTGCTCCAGGCGGGTGAGCAGACTGAGCGCCTGCAGGCTGTCGATGGCAAGTGTTTTGAAGAAGTCATCATCCGGAGAAAGGCTTTGCCGAGGCACTTTGAACTGCGCGGCTGCCAGCTCCAGAACTTCATCCAAAGTTTGTTGTTGCGTCTGCACTGTAATCCCCTCGCTTTGGCATCCAACCCGGGCTTGCGGTCTTACGGAAGATAAGGCTGAGCGTTAGTGCTCTCCACAAATTTTTTCAATCCAGCTTCGACGGCGGGCTGCGCGAATAGTTCGCAGAAGATTTCGATCTCCCGCCTCAACTCATCGTACGGTATAGGCTTGATAAATTTTTTAGCCGCAGCAGCCGTATTGCGATCGAACTTTCCTATTTGAGCCGCGGTTGCCCGTGCCACCCGCAGAGATCCGCCCTCGCTTACCACCTGGCTAACCAAGCCGATCTGCTGGGCTTTGTTCGCGTTGAAGCTACGGCCGGTAAGCAGCAAGTCGCGGACTACTGCATTCCCCAAGTCCCGCTTCAAACGCGGAATTCCGCCAAACCCAGGAATCAGCCCAAGCCGCAGCTCAGGGAAGCCGAATCGGGTGGTCTTGTCGGCAACGATCAAATCGCAGGTCAGCGCCAGTTCCAGGCCGCCACCGAAAACAATTCCGTGCACCGCAGCGATGCTCGGCAGCGGGGAAGCATCCAGCGTATTCATCACGTGATGAATGCGCTCCAGAAAATCTTGTACGCCGGCAATTGCATCCTTCTTCTGCATCTCCTGCGAGCGTTGATAGAGCTCTCGCAGATCAGCCCCGGCGCAGAATCCGCATGCCAAATTGCTGTACAAAATCAGCGAATGAGCGCTTTGCTCCAGCTCCGGAAGGGTGGAGGTGAATTGCTCCAGTTCTTCCAGGCACAAAGAGCCGATCTCATTGCAGGGTTCGCGCTCGAACCCGAGTTCAATGATCCCGTCTTTGATGGCCCAGGATAGGGCTTGCCCACGAAATTGCTTCATGACGACGAAACGACAGCATACTAGAAACACCGCTTATCTGCGCAGGTTCCAAGCCTTTGGATTCCCCTTCGCTCCGACCCCTTGCACTAAACTAGATTCAATGGACCTGTTCATATCCCACCTGCGGCGTTGGTTCGCCGTGACGGCGGTCGCACTCTGCCTGGTTGTGCTGGCGGTCTACTTCCATGCCCGGCACAGTGTGCAGAATGCGTTAACTCAAGTCCCCGATAAGCTGGGCATTCAGGTCCAACAAAGCGCTCAGGATTTCACTATATCCAAATCAGACCAGGGCCGTACGCTTTTCAAATTGCAGGCCAACAAAGCAGTGCAATTCAAGGGCGGCGGACGAGCCGAACTGCACGACGTCACGATCACGATTTATGGCCGAGACTCATCCCGATTTGATCAAGTTTACGGAAAAAATTTCGAATACGATGAACGGTCTGGCGATGTGACCAGCAAAGGCGAGGTCTCAATAGATCTCCAGGCCAATCCGCGGGGTGCGGCGAATCCTGATCAGGCTGCGCCCAAAGAACTAAAAGATCCAATTCATCTCAAAACTACGAATCTTGTCTTTAACCAGAAGACCGGCGATGCCTGGACCGATTCAATGGTGGAATTCCATGTCCCGCAAACCAGTGGTTCTGCGGTGGGGGCAAAATACTCTGCTCAGGACAACCTGCTTACCTTGCAGTCTGAGGTGAGGATGACGGTTGGCGAGGCAGCCCCTTTGAAAATCCTGGCGCGGCACGCGGTCCTGGGTAAGACCCCGACAGAGATCGTATTGCAACATCCGCAAACGGAGTCGCGACAGGCGAAAGCACAAGCCGATGAGGCGACATTATTTCTGCGCGAAGACAATACTCTCGATCACGCGGTTGCTGTTGGCGATGTGACTATCGACTCGGTTGCGTCGCACTCCTCTTCTAGGAAGCCCACATCCGCTGCTTCCAAAGTTACCTCGCAGACATTAGAAGTGACGATGGGCGTGCGCAACCAGATCAGGAATGCAGTCCTTTCTGGTGACGTCCGGCTGAAGACCGAAGGAGCGCAATCCACTGAGGGGACCGCTGGTCGAGCTGCGCTTAGTTTTAAGGAACGCAATATCCTTACCAAGGTGCATGCCGATCAGCAGGTCAAGCTGATGCAACATCAAGGCTCTGGGGCAAAGGCGCAGGACGTCGCTGTGGCTGCGCCGGTGATCGATATGTTTGTTGCGGGAGGCAACCGCCTCACTCGCGCCGAGACCACTGGCCCGCCCGAAATCACGTTGCTTCCTGCCGACGAAAAATCGGGACCGCAAACTCATGTCATTGCCGATAAGTTCGTCGCAAGTTTCGACTCCCTGGGTCAGATTTCGCATATTCATGGTGATGCTCATGCGCGTGTGGTTACGACAGAACCGCCGCGGAATAATATTCCTGAGCCGGAACGCGTCAGCACCAGCGATAGCATCGACGGAAATTTTCGTCCGGGCACCGGGGTCGAAACGCTTTTGCAAACCGGACATTTCACCTACCAGGCAGGAGCTCAGCAGGCATTTGCCAATCGCGCGCGTTACACTCCGGCCGACCAAATCCTGGTGCTTAACGGCAATCCGCGAATTCTTGATTCCGGCATGGCTACCACAGCGCGTACTGTGAAGCTCAATCGTGCGACTGGCGACGGATTCGCCGAGGGTGACGTCAAGACCACATACAGTGATCTGAAAGCTCAACCTAATGGAGCACTTTTAGCTTCGTCCGATCCGATTCACGTTACTGCGGAGAGCATGACAGCGCACAATTCGCCCTCGACGGCAACCTACAAAGGCAATGCCCGTCTTTGGCAGGACGCGAACATGGTCGAAGCCCCCAGTATCCAGTTTCAAAAAGATCAGCGGATTATCGTGGCTGATTCCAGTTCCCAACAAAGGGTCTCAACTGCGCTAACGTCTACCGACAAAAGCGGCAAATCGACTCCTATCCACATTAGGTCGAACCACCTCGTCTATCGCGATTCAGAAAGGGAGGCGAACTATCAGGGCGAGGTTCTGGCGGAAGGCCCGGACATGACCCTGACCTCCGGGCAAATGGAAGTTTTTTTTGCCTCAGCGGGCCAATCTACAGAGAAGCCGGCACCCACCGGAACGCCTGCAAAACTAGAGAAAATTATTGCCACAAACTCGGTGATTGTGACCCAGCCCAACCGCCACGCCACTGGCGACAAACTCACCTATACCTCTGAAGATGATAGGTTTATCCTGACTGGCGGACCGCCTAGCATTTTTGATGCCGAACGAGGCAAGATTACCGGGGTTTCGTTGACTTTGTTTAGACGCGATGATAGGGTCATCGTTGATGGCAATAGCAGTTTGCCTGCCGTTGCGAACACTCGAGTGGTACGGTAAATGCAAACCCTGGCCGCCGACGAGATCTGTAAGTCTTACCGTGGTCGCCGGGTTGTAAGCGGGGTCAGCCTTAGCGTTCGACAGGGCGAAGTTGTTGGTTTACTTGGGCCTAACGGCGCTGGCAAGACCACGAGCTTTTACATGATTGTCGGCCTGATACCCCCTGATACGGGCCGTGTCCTCATAGACGAGGAAGAGATCACCGAGGCGCCCATGTATCGCAGGGCGCGGCAGTTCGGGATCAGTTATCTCCCCCAAGAAGCCTCGGTTTTCCGGAAGCTTACGGTCGAGGAGAATATTCTGGCTGTGCTTGAGGCCCAGCCGGTTTCCTGGCATGAGCGGCGGGAGACCATGGAGCAGCTGATCGACCAGCTCGGGTTGGAACATATAAGACTGAACCGTGGTTACGCGCTTTCCGGCGGAGAACGGCGTAGGGTTGAGATAGCAAGGGCGCTTTCGATTAAGCCGAAGTTCATCCTGCTGGATGAGCCCTTTTCGGGAATCGATCCCATTGCCGTAGACGATCTGCAAAAAATCATCAGCAATATGAAGTCTGCTGGGATTGGCGTTCTAATTACGGACCACAATGTACGCGAGACGCTTTCGGTGACTGATCGTGCATACATCATTAATGACGGAAAGATATTCCGTCATGGGACGCCCGAGGACTTGGGAAGCGATCCGGAAGTGCGAAGAGTGTATTTAGGAGAAAGTTTTAGTCTCGTTTAAAACGGCTGTCGATCTTCGGTCGTCGGCCAAACCAAGGCTGCTGACGACCGACGACCAAAGACCGACGACGCAGTCAATTTTTATGGTACTTCTCCAGCCAAGGCTACATTTAAAAGTTTCGCAGAGGCAGATTCTCACTCCTGGCCTCGTGCAGATGGTCAGCGTTCTAGCGCTCAACAAGCTTGAGCTCAAGGACATGATTACTGCCGAGATGGTTGAGAACCCCGTGCTCGAGGAACTCGAAGATGCAGTGCCGCTCATTGACGACGTTGGCCGTCGCGAGGAAGAGCGTGAACGCGCCTCGGCTGCAGAGGAAACAGCACCCACTCCCGATAAGAAAGATCCATTCGAAGAAATTGATTTTGGTTCGTTTTTTAAAGATTATCTTGATCCCGGCTTCCGCAGCCCTGGTGACTTCGAAGAGATCGAGCGCCCGTCGTTTGAGAATTTCCTCTCCAAGCCCAGCACCTTGACCGATCATCTGGTCTGGCAGCTTGGTTCAATTTCCACCCGTCCGGCGGTTCGCGAAGCCGCCGAGTTGGTAATAGGCAATCTGAATGAGGAAGGCTATCTCATTGCCAGGGATGAGGAGTTGCTGGGAATTGCTCCCGCTGCCGCGCCTGAAGTTGATGCCGCGAAATCCGAGACTCTGGTAAAAGAAGCCGCCGCCTTAGGACTAGCTGCACTCGGTGACGAGCAGGTGGTGGATGAGTCTGCTGCGATCAACCCCGGCGAAGGCGAAGCCGGGTCGCTCACTTCTGAAAATTGGAATAGCGGAGCTTCTGACGGCCTGCGCTCTTCTTCGAATGGGACATCCGCTGCAGCAACCGCGCCCGCCGTTGATATAAACACAACTGTACCGCCTTCAAGGAATGGATCGCGTCCGATCCCGAAGGTAAATTTCAATCACGAAGATCTGAAGGAAGCTATCGAGATCGTTCGCCAACTGGATCCGCCGGGCGTGGCCTCTCGCGATCTTCGCGAATGCCTGCTCGCTCAGTTGCATTATCACCAGATGCACCTCGGCAAGAACGGCAACGGCACCGCCCAGGTGCTCACCGACGCCATCGCCCTGGTCGATCAGCACCTGCGTGCTCTGCAGAATAAGCAATACAAGGAAATCTCGCGTGCCATTAACCGGCCCATCGAGGCGGTGCAGGCGGCGCTGGAATATGTCCGCACCCTCGATCCACGCCCCGGGCTACGCTACAACATTGTTCAGCCGCGCCTGATCGAGCCTGATGTGGCGCTGGTGAAACACGGCGATGAGTGGCTGGTCATGATGAACGATGACGACGTGCCCACGCTGCGGCTGAATCCTGCTTATCGCAAATTAATGACGCGAGACGGTAACGACCGGGACACACGTAATTACGTCAAAGAGCGCTTCAAAAGCGCCATCCAGTTGATCAAGAACATCGAGCAACGAAAGCAGACCATTTTGAAAGTCTGCTATTCCATCGTGGACCGGCAACGCGACTTTCTGGAGAGGGGAATCGACGAACTCAAACCGATGATGATCAAAGAGGTCGCGGAAGAGATTGGCGTACATCCTTCTACCGTCAGCCGTGCTGTGGCCAACAAATATGCACACACTCCGCAAGGCGTTTTTGAACTGCGCTATTTCTTCAGCGAAAGCGTGAATGGCCCCGAAGGCGGAAACACCTCGTTGCTGATTCTTAAACGCCGCGTAAAAAAACTTATCGAAGACGAAGATCCCAGCAAGCCACTTACCGATGAACAGATTACCCGCATTCTGCAGTCTCAAGGCATTCAGGTAACGCGCCGTACCGTTGCCAAGTATCGTGAAGACATGAAAATTCCCAGCACCAACCAGAGAAGAGTGAAGAAGTAAGTCAGCCGTTAGCATTTAGCTCTTGGCACTTAGCTGTCCCAATGTTCAAGCCAAAAGCTCAAGGCTAAAAGCTAAGAGCTGAAGTTCCAGTTCTGGCCGTACGACCGGAGGCTTATCCATGAATGTGGAATACACCGGCAGGCATTACGAAGTTACCGCCGCAGACCGCAAGGAAATCGAGTCAGGCCTGAGTAAGATCAAGAAAATTCTGCACGGCAGCTTTGAAAGCAAAGTTATTCTCGCGGTTGAGAAGCACCGGCACAAAGCCGAAATAGCCATCAATTCGCGCGTCGGCGATCTCGTTGCGATTTCGCAGGCAAAAGATATGCAGGCGGCGATTGGCAATGCACTAGAGCATCTCGAGAAACAAGCGCTTAAAAATAAAACTCGTATCATCGCAAAGAAGCGGCGCAATCATAAAGAGAAAAACGGAGCTGACGAAGTTCAGGTGCAGTCTTCTCCGGCCGCGCAAACTCCCGCGGTCGTCGGTTCCTCCACCGTCTCGATGGTGGTGCATAAATTTCCTGCATTTGCGAAATCTACTGATGTTCACTTGGTCCGCTCTGAGGATGCTGTCGCGCTTCGACCCATGACCCTGGAGGAAGCCATCAAAGAGGCCCACTTTCGAGATCGCGATGTTTTCGTCTTTCGCGACCCCAAGGGGAAATTGATGATCCTCCACCGCATGCTAGACGGCAAAATGGAGCTGATCGAAGCGCCATAGGCTGCCAAGGTTGATCAAAGAGTTCCATTTACTCTCGCAATCTGGCCAAGCCGTCGCGCTCTGCGATACTCTGAACCCAGTGGAATCAGCAATTCCTCACGCAAGAGATACTGCGCACAATACCTTTCGCCAGCCCGCGCGCAATCGTCCTTTCCGGCAGCCCATTTTCTTCATTGTCGCGATCGCGTTCTTGTTGAGACTTGCGGTTATTCTCATCGGCCACACCTATCGCCTTAATCCCCTGCGCGATCACTTTCAATTTGGCTGGGAAATGGGACGGATCGCGCGCTCGATCGTGCGCGGGCAAGGCTTCAGCTCTCCGACCGATTTGGACACTGGTCCCACCGCATGGGCTGCACCGGTTTACCCCTACATCATCGCGGCGGCGTTTAAGCTGTTCGGGCTCTACACTCGGTCCGCGGCTTTCGCCATGCTCGTCTTTAACAGTATTTTTGCCTCGTTTACCTGCTGGACGGTTTTTCGAATTGGCACTCGCATTTACAACGAGCAGGTCGGCCGAGCCTCTGCGTGGACCTGGGCAGTGTTTCCGTATGTTGTTTATTGGCCGGTGAGAATTATTTGGGAGGTCAGCTTTTCGACATTTCTGCTTAGCCTCGCGCTATGGCTAACAATACGTTTGGCTGATAGCGCACGCCGTCGCGATTGGATCATCTACGGTTTGCTTTGGGGGCTCATTCTTCTCACCAATACCTCGATCGTGATTCTCCTGCCGTTTCTTCTGGCGTGGGTCATCTATCGTGCTCCAGAATTTTCGCGGCAATATTCTGGCGCTGCGCTAGCCCTGTTAGTCGCCGCGCTTTGCATAACGCCATGGACCATTCGCAATTACCAGGTTTTGGGTCGCTTTATTTTCATTCGCGACAATCTTCCGCTCGAATTGCACGAATCCAATAACAACGAATCTTCAGGGCTTTGGACGCGGAATGAACATCCCGGCAACGATCCGAATGCGATGCGTCGCTTTCAGGAGCTTGGCGAAATTCGTTTTATGGATGCAGAAAAGGTTCAGGTTCATGAATTCGTGCGCAATAATCCGGGAAAGTTTTTGATGTTTACGTTAAAGCGAATCTGGTATTTCTGGGCCGCGCCGCCGCAAACCGTGATCGTCGCAGGCTACGAAATGTGGGTCGCTCGCCACGTGGAGTTTTTGCTGGAAGCATTGTTCGCCTTTGCCGGGCTCATCCTCACGCTGTGGCGACGAAACCCTTATGGCTGGCTCCTGGCTCCGTTTCTGCTCATCTACCCGATCCCGTATTATCTGGTGAACCCCTTCCAGCGTTACAAGCACCCAATCGAGACGGTAATGCTGCTGCTGATTGTCTACGTGTTGTGGGAAGCGAAATCAATAAGAATCGAATGGCGATCCAAACAGCGGGCCTAATCGTTCGCTCCCGAATTTGCACGACTTAATTCCTCCCGAGCACAAAACAGGGATTTATTGTTTCCACAGCTTCATCTCTCCCTTAAAGTGGATTATGCGTTCGATTCTGCAGAAGAAGGGCCTGCGTTTCATCTTTGCCGCCAATGTGATTTCCATGATTGGCAGCGGGATGAACTCGGCCGCCGTTGCCTGGTACATCCTACAGGCAACGCACTCTGAAATTGCGCTGGGAACATTTGCTGTCGTACAAACCCTGCCTGCAATCCTTCTGCTTCCGTTCACCGGCGTAATTATTGACCGTGAAGACCGTCGCCGATTGGTAATGGCGCTCGACGTGACGCGTGCAATCGTTATCGCGGTGGTCGCCGTGCTGGCCTTCGAGGGCAAAGCCAAAGTCTGGGAACTTTATGCCATGAATATGCTCGTAGCCGCCGGCTTCTGGATGTTCTGGCCGACCATCACGGCGCTGATCCAGGAAATGACTCCCGGCGACGAATTTGTCCATGCCAATACTTTTCTGCTTGCCGGGGTGCAGGGAGGCTGGCTGATTGCCGGTGCGCTCGTCGGCTTTGTGTACAACAAAATCGGTCTCGGCGGAGTGCTGCTGCTCGACGTCAGCAGTTACGCGCTTTCATTCTTGTGCTATTTCGCCGTGCGCAAGGGTCGCCACGTGGTGCCACGGCCGGCCGAATTACACAACGATATTGTCGCCGCGGAAAGCGCGGTCCAAAAATTCCTTCGCGAGTTGCGCGACGGCATCCACTTCCTTCGCGGACACCGTGAGATCGTTCTGCTCGGGATCAGTTGGGCGCTGTTTCTCTCCGCCATGATGACCGGGGTTGTAGTCACTCCGCCCCTCAGTGACAACGTCTATCACAAAGGCGCAGTCGGCTATGGCTGGTTGAACGGCGGCTGGGGTGTGGGCGCATTCCTGAGTGCGTTCTACGCGCCCATGTTCATCAAGAAATTCGGAGCACGCCGATCGATCGCGATCTCATTGGGAGTGCTGGCATGTCTGATGACTTCAGCGCCGATCATGCCGGTGCTTGCCCTCGCCGTGCTGGTGTACGCATTGATGGGGTCAGGCCGGGGCATCACCGGCGTAGCCATGAATACCAGCATGATGGAGCAGATCCCTCAGCACTTCATGGGACGTGTGCAGAACACGTTTTACTTCGCGGGAACTCTTTTGCAAGTGCTGCAGTCTTACCTCGTGGGAGCCGTTGCGCAGAGAAATTTGATCGCCGGCTTTTCCGTAATCGGCTTTGTCTACGCGATCGGGTTTATCACCGCCACCTGGCCGGTGCGGATAAACCATCCCTTGGAACTCACGCCGGCTAAGTAGCTCGATTCGGAGTAGCTCTCATGTTGCCGCGTATAATTAAGTCTCTAGAAATTCAGAGGAATTAATCATGCTTTCTCCCAATAGCAACAATGGTAACGGAAATGGACATTCAGCTGATGCCGCTACCAAGCTGCGCGCGGAGTGGATCGCAAAACGCAAATCGCAGAACACCGAAGGCAATTTCTCGCAGATGCGGTACGCGCGGCAAGGCATCGTAACCGAAGAGATGCACTATGTTGCCCAGCGGGAGAAGATTGCGCCGGAGTTGGTTCGCGACGAAGTTGCCCGCGGGCGAATGATCATCCCGGCAAACATCAATCATCCTGAGCTTGAGCCGATGGCGATTGGTGTTGAGTCGCTTTGCAAGATCAATGCCAACATCGGCAACAGCGCTGTTACTTCCAATATCAGCGAGGAGCTGACCAAGCTGCACACCGCGGTTCACTATGGCGCCGACACCGTCATGGATCTTTCTACCGGCGGGGATATTCATCAGATTCGCGAAGCCATCTTGCGTCACTCTCCGGTTCCGATTGGCACCGTGCCAATTTATGAAGCCGTCTCTCGGGTGAAGCGGATTGAAGATCTGGATGCTCGTGTAATGCTTGAGGTAATCGAAGAGCAGGCCGAGCAGGGCGTGGATTACATGACCATCCATGCCGGCGTGCTGGTGCAGTATTTGCCGCTGGTTTCAAAGCGCATCACCGGAATCGTAAGCCGCGGCGGTGCAATCCTCGCGCAATGGATGGCGCATCATCATAAGCAGAATTTTCTTTATGAGTGTTTTGACGATATCTGCAAGATTTTCGCCAAGCACGATGTTTCGTTTTCGCTGGGCGACGGCCTTCGTCCGGGATGTATTGCCGATGCCAGTGACGCGGCCCAGTTTGCGGAACTCAAAACTCTCGGTGAGTTGACGAAAAAAGCCTGGGAATACGATGTGCAGGTCATGATCGAAGGGCCGGGCCACGTTCCCCTCGATAAGATTAAAGAGCAGGTGGATAAAGAACGCGAGCTTTGCTACGAGGCTCCGTTTTACACGCTGGGGCCGCTGGTCACCGACATTGCTCCCGGCTACGACCACATAACTTCGGCGATTGGAGCGGCCATGATCGGATGGCACGGCGCGGCTATGCTTTGCTATGTCACGCCCAAAGAGCACCTCGGGCTTCCAAATGAAAAAGACGTGAAGGACGGAATTATCGCTTACAAAATTGCAGCACACGCCGCTGATCTGGCGCGGCACCGTCCGGGTGCCCAGGACCGCGACAATGCGCTCAGCTATGCGCGTTACAAATTCGATTGGGAGAAGCAGTTCGCGCTGTCGCTCGATCCTGAAACTGCCCGCGCGATGCACGATGAAACCCTTCCCGACGATTTCTACAAGGAAGCCAAGTTCTGCTCCATGTGCGGTCCGAAATTCTGCTCCATGAATTACTCGTCGAAGGTAGATGACTACAACCGAGAGGTCCACGGTCTGGAGAAGAAAGATTATTCAGAGCTGGTAGATCGACTGGTGCCGCTGAAGTAAGCTGCTCAACGCTAGCGCGAGGATTTTGATCCGGCCCCGTAATATTTGTATGTATTTGGGGCAACATAATCATCGTGCACCACGTGCTTGGGTTTCGGGCTGTTCGTTCCCACCTTCGCAGAATTCGTTTGTGCCGAATCAGTTTTCGACGCTGTAGTTTGTGTGCCGGTCGCACTCTTTCGAACGAGCGCGTCTGATTTGTGAACCGGCGCTGGGGTCGCTGCAACTGGAGTGGCAACACTTGCATCCACCGAAGGATTAGTGTTCAGAATTCTGCTCGGAAGCGACCTGGCCGCGTAATGAGGAACTATTGAAACAATCACCAATGCAATGATTGCCACGATCGCAGCCATGGTCATTGAAGGCCAGAAGCGCGAATCAATTGCCATTCGTTCACGCCGCAGTCTCCAGGCCGACAATCGTTGCGCAGTGATAATTCGAGCCTGCAACGCTGAAGTCGCGAGCAGCACACGAACTCGCGATGGGGTAGAGGGCCGCGTGTTCGCCGGCCGGACGACATCTCCGTTTGTTGCCGTTGAAGCGGAGCGCACTCGAGCCGACATTTGTTGTACTCGCGAAGCTCCGGAGCGAGAAAAAGCGCTGAGTGCGCTGCCCGTCGTGCGAGCATAGTGTCGTGTTTTTATAATGCCGCCACGTAGTAAGTTCTGGCCCTGTTTGCCGGCACGTTCCAGTCCCTCGCGAAGTCCCAGAGATCGAACTGTTTGCCGTCCCCGTTGAACTGCCATGCCCATGGCTAAGCGCAAACCGAGCCATGCGGTTTTGCCGGCCGAGCGAAGCCGGGAGAAGGCTAGAGCCATCGATTCGGAGATTTCGCTGGAGTTTGGAATCAGCCTCTCTTCAACCCGCAGCTTCGAAGCAGGCGGATTATCGGCCATCGACTCAGGAGTAGGCGATAAACGGACCTGGACCGATCTCGCCATCGACCCTTCTACGTGAGGAGTCGAAGCTTGCAGAACCTGGGCCGCGGGCGCGATCGGAGTCGTAATCGGAATCGCTTGAATCGGCTGCACGGCAGTTGGTGGCGAAGCAGGCTGCACGTTAATAGGTTCGACCGGCGTTGGCCGAATCTGCATTGGCTGAATTCGAGACGGGCGTGCAGGCTCAACCGCAGGCCCTATTGCAGTGGGAACGTAAGCGGACAGCGGCATCGGCGCCAGCTTGGATTTTGGGGGTTCAATCGTCGGCGTTGGCGGCTCCAAACGCCACCAGGGAAGTACCCAAGGTTTCTCAGGAGGCGCTTGCGGGGCAACGTGTGGTGTCTCGTCAATAGGAGTCAAAGATTGCTCGCGCCGCGCCCGGTCAATCTCCTGAGCGTAGTTGAGGGTATAACCCAGCGATTCTTCTTCGCTTTTGGCAACTTCCTCAGGGGTGGGTTCCTCGGTTGCGTGCCAGATCAGACCGTGCGGAACCAGAGACTCTTCTTCATCTTGCAGTTTGCGCTTACGATTCCCGAACATGACGTCCTTTGATGCTGTTTCTCCGGTTGCAAGTTAGCCTGCAAAAGTTTGCATATGGAGTTTAGGTTCGTATGAAGACCATTCAGCCCTTCAGTTGACCCTTTGCAGTCTGGCTACCAGCTTTTGCGCCAAGTTTTCTTCCGATTCCGACCACAACAATCGGGTCTTTGCGCCTGAATTCTTCTCTACCAGAGCGGTGAAGTCAACCAATTTCTGAACATTGCTGCGCACCTTTGACTCCAGTTCCTCCGAAAGCTGCAGCTCTTCGTACAGAAACGGCGTGTCCAATCCGAAATCGACCTGTAACTGGCCGTGAATGTCAGATTCCGCGTCCTCAAACTCATCGCCGCGCACAATAAATTTCACCGGGGATGGTCGCAAGGTCCATTCTCCCTCGGGGATCAGCGGTGACCATAGCTCCCAATTGCCCTCAAACACATAAGCGTAATCCTCGTGCGACAGACCGGCCGCGATGGTGACCGCCTCTTCGGGCGAAATTCCAGGGCGAAAATTCTCCTCCAGGATCGTGGCCTCGCCCCAGGAGATCGGGTGAACCGCGACCCCAGTGACCCCCGGAAGCTGGGCGGAGAATGGCAACTGCTGCACGACCGCAGCAGCGTGAGCAAAGGTTTCCACCAGTTCAGCGTCGCTGAACCAGAGATTCAGATAAAGATTATCGGGCATGTGCTGGTTAATCGCGTGGAGCGCGCACTACTTTGATGCCCATTACCGCCGCGGGCGATACAAATCCGTGCTGGTTCCGAAGAAAACTTCGGCCGACTGCATCACTGTCTCTGAGAGTGTCGGGTGCGGATGGATGGTCAACGCTAAATCCTTCGCTAGCGCTGCCATTTCGATTGCCAGCGTGCCTTCGGCGATCAGTTCACCGGCGCCGGCGCCCACGATTCCCACACCTAAAACGCGCTCATTGGCTGGGTCCAGAATCAGCTTCGTTAACCCTTCGGTGCGGTCTATGGTAAGGGCGCGGCCCGAGGCGGCCCAGGGAAATTTCGCGACTTTGATCTCGCGACCTTCTTTTTCGGCCTGAGTTTCCGTCAGCCCTGTCCACGCGATCTCAGGGTCGGTGAAAACCACCGCCGGAATTGCATTCGGTTCAAATGCAACTTTGTGGCCGGCAATGTGCTCGACTGCCGTGCGTCCCTCGTGCGACGCTTTGTGCGCCAGCATAGGCTCGCCCACAACGTCCCCAATCGCGTAAATTGCGGGGTCGTCGGTCTGCAGATGCTTGTTGACCTGGATAAATCCGCGTTCACCGACTCGGACCTGAGTACGATCGAGCCCGGGAATTTGGGAGTTCGGCTTTCTCCCGACCGAGACCAATACTTTGTCGAAGACTTTTTCGCGTTCCTTGACGTCTTTTCCGTCGAAGCAAACTCGAATTCCGTTCGCTTCTTCTTTGACTGCGGTCACGGTGGTGTTGAGCAGAATGGCGTCAAACGACTTCTCCAGGCGCTTATGCAGCGGCAGCACCAGATCGCGGTCGGCTCCGGGAAGCAAACCAGCCGTCATCTCTACGACCGAAACTTTGGATCCTAATGCCGCGTAGACCGTCCCCAGCTCCAGGCCTATATATCCGCCGCCAATCACCAGCAGAGTGCCAGGAACATCTTTCAAATCCAGCGCCGAAGTGGAATCCAGCATGCGCGGACTATCGAGCTTCAGAGTTGGAACGGAAGCTGGCCGTGAGCCGGTAGCGATCACGATGCGGTCGAAGCTCAAAGTTTCTTCGGTGCCATCGCTTTTCGCGATGCGAAGCGTATTTGAGTTCTCAAAAGTTGCGTCACCCCGGAGGTACTGCACTTTCCTTGCTTTGGCAATTTGGCCCAGGCCGCCTGTCAATTTATTGACTACGCCCTCCTTGTAGGATCGTAAACGCGCAACGTCGATCCGTGGCTCGCCAAATTCAATGCCCCAATTTTTAGCGTGCCGTGACTCGTCTATCAGCTTGGCCACGTGCAGCAAGGCTTTTGAAGGGATGCATCCCCGATAAAGACACACGCCGCCGGGGTTCTGCTCGCGGTCGATCAATGTGACCTTCATGCCAAGATCTGCGGCGAGAAAGGCTGCGGCGTATCCGCCGGGGCCACCGCCGATGACCGCGATATTCTGCTGTGAAGTTTCCGTCATAATGAATGCTTAAAACCTTTAACCACGAAGGACACGAAGTTACACGAAGGAAACCCTTTCGCGCCAACTGGTTTTCCTTCGTAGACCTTAGTGTCCTTCGTAGTTAATGGCTTGTCTTTACCCCTGCACAGACAACAAGAACGGCTGCTCGAAGGCCTCTGCAATCCAGCGTAGAAATCGCGCAGCGTCGGCACCGTCGATCAATCGATGATCGTACGAAAGCGAGAGCGGCAGTACCACGCGTGGCTCAAATTTATTTTCCATCCAAACCGGTTCCATGCTTGACCGCGACAAGCCCAGGATTGAGACCTCAGGATAGTTCACAATCGGCGAAAATCCGGTTCCGCCGATCCCGCCAAGGTTAGTGATCGTAAACGTCCCGCCTTCCATGTCCGCTGGAGTAAGTTTTTTATCGCGGGCCTTTTTCGAAAGTGCGGTCAACTCAGCCGCCAGTTCCACGATATTTTTTTTGTCCACATCGCGGATCACCGGCACGAGCAGGCCACGCTCGGTGTCAACCGCCACGCCGATATTGATGAACTGCTTGTAAATGATCTCTTCCTTCTCCATGTCAATGGAGGCATTGAACTGCGGGAAAATCTTCAGCGCCGACGCGCAGACTTTCAAAGCGATGGCGGTGACCGTTATTTTTCCGCCGGCCTCGGCCGCCTTGGGAGCGAATTTCGTGCGCAAGTGCTCCAGTTCCGTGATGTCGGCTTTGTCCTGTTGGGTAACGTGCGGGATCGCGCTCCAAGCCTCCCACATGTGCTCGGCCGTTTTGCGGCGAATGCCGCGCATCGGAACGCGCTCGATCTTGCCCCACTTGCCGAAATCAGGGAGTGCGGGCTGTTTGACGTGCGTCGATGCCGGTCCGCCGCCCGACGCCGCAGTGATCATGCTCTTCGCAAAAAGCTTTACATCGTTTTCGCTGATGCGGCCGCCAGGGCCGTTTCCCGGCACATTATGAATGTCTATTCCCAATTCACGCGCCAGCCGGCGCACGTGCGGCGCCGCCGGCACCGGTCCGCGATGTTCCACGCCAGCCGCACGATCCAGATTCAGCGGCATGCTGAATGTCGCCATCGGCGGGGCTTGCGGCTGGTCGGGAGGTAGAGCCTGTTCTTCGGTCTTGCCTTCCGACTGGATCACTGCCTGAAATGCCGCCCGCGCATGGTCGTGTACTTCTTCGGCGCGTGAAGGCTTCTGCGAAGTCGAGTGTGAAGTTGCGCCCGGCCCGAGGGTAAATATCACCTGCCCGACTTTGACCGTGTCTCCCTGAGCAACCTGAACATCCTTTACGATTCCGCTTAGAGAAGAGGGAACTTCGACGACGGCTTTCTCGGTTTCAAGTTCCATAACCGGCTGCCCTTCTGACACTTGGGCGCCGGGAGAAATCATCAGCCGAACCAGATCTCCCTGGTGAATGTTTTCGCCGAGTTCAGGCAGCTTGAATTCCGCTGCGTCAGCGGTTTCAGAAGGAACCACCGCTGCGGAGGTTTTGCTCGCGGGAGCCGGAGAGGACTTTTGCGGAGCAGACTTTGAGGAAGACGACGGTTCAACTGGAGCCGGTGCCGAAGATTTGGATTCTGCTTTCGCCGCGGGAGCGTTCGAGGCGCTTGCTTCTCCACGCCTACCCCCCGCGCCGTTCTCCACCGTGAAGATCACCTGGCCGACCTTGACGGTTTCGCCCTGTTTAACCATGACGTCTTTTACTGTGCCGCTCACGGAGGAAGGAACCTCGACCACCGCTTTGTCGGTCTCGAGTTCCATCACTGCTTCGCCTTCAGCGATGGTCGCGCCCGGTGCGATCATCAGACGCACCAAGTCGCCCTGATGAACATTTTCTCCAAGTTCTGGAAGCTTGAATTCAGTCACAGAAACGGTCTCCAGTTGCCAGTGGCCAGGTTAACCTGCCAGTCCGACTCGCTGGCAACTGATAACTGGCAACTGTCTTTAGCTGATTGCCGGGTTTAATTTCTCGGGATTGATCCCGAGGTCTTTGATTGCCTGATTGACGATTTTCGATTCGATCTTTTTATCGCGCGCCAGTGCATGCAGAGTAGCGAGCGCAATGTGCTTTGCATCGACTTCAAAGAAATCGCGTAAAGACGCGCGGCCCTCGCTGCGGCCAAAGCCGTCGGTGCCAAGAGATAGCAGTGGTCGCGGCATCCATTGCGAAATGGACTCCGGCAGAATCTTCATGTAGTCGGAAGCCGCCACCAGCACGCCCTGCGTGTTTTTCAACTGCTGTGTGACGAATGGTAGTTTCGGCGTCTCTGCCGGATGCAGCATGTTCCAGCGCTCGCAATCGTTAGCGTCGCGATACAGTTCCTTGTAACTGGTAACGCTCCACACATCCGCGGCTACGCCATATTTTTCCAGCAACTCTTGCGCCTTCAGCACTTCAAACATGATTGCGCCGCTGCCTAATAGTTGCGCCTTCAATTGTGCGTCTTTCTTTTGCGAAGCCTTGAAGAGATACAGGCCTTTCAGAATCCCTTCGCGAACTGCATCGCCCTCGGGCATAGCAGGCATTGGCAGCGGTTCATTGCCGACTGTCAGGTAATAGAAGATGGATTCCTGGTTCACGTACATGCGCCGGATTCCGTCTTGAATAATCACGCCAATCTCAAACGCGAACGCCGGATCATAGGCCAGCAGATTTGGAACGCTGAGGGCCAGCACATGACTGTGTCCGTCCTGATGCTGCAGTCCTTCGCCTGCGAGAGTGGTTCGACCAGCCGTTCCGCCCAGCAGGAAGCCACGAACGCGCATGTCGGCGGCGGCCCAGATCAGATCTCCGATACGCTGGAATCCGAACATCGAGTAATAAATAAAGAATGGGATGGTATTGATCCCATGATTCGAATACGAGGTTCCTGCCGCGATGAACGAACTGATCGACCCGGCTTCGGTGATGCCTTCTTCGAGAATTTGACCGTCTTTTGCCTCTTTGTAATAGAGCAGCGTGTCCATATCGACCGGCTCATAGAGTTGGCCGACGCTGGAATAAATTCCCACCTGGCGGAATAAGGCTTCCATTCCGAAGGTACGAGCTTCGTCAGGAATGATCGGGACAATAAGCTTTCCGATCTCCGGATCACGCAATAGTTTCGCCAGCAGCCGCACGAAAACCATGGTCGTCGAAACTTCGCGGCCTTCGGTGCCTTTGTAAAACTCTTCGAAATGAGCTTCATTAACCGGCTTGATGGGTTGGGAACGCACTTTACGCGCAGGCATGTAACCGCCAAGCTGTTTGCGGCGCTCCTGCATGTAACGAATTTCAGCGCTGTCATCCGGTGGGCGATAAAACGGCGCATTGTGCAAATCTTCGTCTGGAATTGGAATTCCAAATCGCGAGCGGAACATGCGCAGCTCGTCTTCATTGAGCTTTTTTTGCTGGTGAGTGATGTTTTTGCCTTCACCAGCTTCGCCCAAGCCATAACCCTTAATGGTCTTGGCTAGTATGACCGTCGGCGCGCCTTTATGCTCCACCGCCGACTTATAGGCGGCATGCACTTTGATGGGATCGTGACCGCCGAGGCGCATGCGTGACATCTGCTCGTCGGAGAGGTGATCGACCATGCGCAGCAACCGCGGATCAGTTCCGAACAAGTTCTGGCGGAAGTAGGCTCCGCTCTCCACGAAAAATTTCTGGTATTGGCCGTCGGTAATTTCTCCCAAACGCCGCACCAGCAGGCCGTCGCGATCATTCTGGATCAGGCTGTCCCAATCGCTGCCCCAGATCACCTTAATCACATTCCAACCGGCGCCGCGAAAAATAGCCTCCAGCTCCTGAATAATTTTTCCGTTGCCGCGGACTGGGCCGTCGAGACGCTGCAAGTTGCAGTTGATGACCCAGATCAAATTGTCGAGCTTCTCGCGCGAGGCAAGAGTGATCGAGCCGAGCGATTCCGGCTCGTCCATTTCGCCGTCGCCTAGAAAGGCCCAAACTTTGCCGCCAGTCGAAGTCTTTAGGCCGCGATTCTCCAGATACTTGATAAAGCGCGCATGATAAATCGACTGAATCGGACCTAGTCCCATGCTAACGGTGGGGAACTCCCAAAAATCAGGCATGAGCCACGGATGCGGATAGGAAGACAGCCCGCCTCCGGGTTTCAACTCGCGCCGAAAGTTCTCCAGTTTTTCTTTCGGCAGACGGCCTTCCAAAAACGCTCGCGAATACATTCCCGGGGCCGCATGGCCCTGAAAGTAGACGATGTCGCGATCGCCATTCTCGGTGCGCGCGTGCAGAAAGTGATTAAATGCGACCTCATACAACGTGGCCGCCGAGGCAAAAGTGGAGATGTGCCCGCCGATGCCGCTTTCCATTTTATTGGCGCGGACCACCATCGCCATCGCATTCCACCGGACCAGGCTCTTGATCCGGCGCTCCATTTCCTGGCTTCCAGGAAACGGAGCTTGTTGGCGGACGGTAATAGTATTCTGATAAGGCGTCGTAGCGGTGAAGGGAAGGTTTACCCCGGCGGCCCGCCGTGCGTGAAGTTGCAGCTGCTGCAAAAGCCGCCCTGCACGTTCCGGGCCGCCGGTGGCCAAGACGTAATCCAGGGAATCCAGCCACTCGCGGGTTTCAAGAACCTCTAAGCCATCATTATTGTTATTGTTATTCCGCGACGAGGTCGGGGATTGCTGCGGTTCTGCCAATACCGGAGTCTGTGCCAACTCTGACTTCTCCACGTTGTGAATGAGAACACTCCATGATAGAAGATTCCGTAAAATTTTGCTGCGGAGCGCGTCGGCGTGCTCCCGTTCAGTTCCCGAAAACTTTGTTGTGCCAAAGTAGCGAATCGAACATCTAACGCCAGTAAAAGGAGATATATAAATATGGCGAAGAATATCCCGTCCGGAAATCGTCCGAGTGCAGAGCCCCGGGTTCATCAGCGCGGCCGTGAACTTCAGCAGTTCGGGACCGTCACCCACGCATTCAATCTTGAGCTAGAAGAGCCAGTACGTCTGGAAATGACAGAGCAGCTGAACCAGCTGCTGGCTGATTCCATGACCCTGCGCGATCTCTACAAGAAGTCGCATTGGCAAGTTGCCGGACCAACGTTTTACCAGCTCCATCTCTTGTTCGATAAGCACTTCGGTGAGCAGGTCGAAATTGTCGATGCCATCGCCGAGCGTATCCAGCTTCTCGGGGGATTGGCCATCGCCATGGCACACGATGTTGCGGAAACGACTCGCATCGAGCGTCCACCTAAAGGCAGGGAAGAAGTTCCAGTACAGATTTCCAGGTTGCTGGATGCGCACCTCGTCATCGTTCGTCAGTGCCGCGAACTCAGTGAGCGCGCCGACAAGCTCGGCGACCAAGGCACGAATGATCTCGTGGTGAGCGATGTTCTGCGCACCAACGAGCTGCAGTCATGGTTTTTGAACGAGCACCTGGTCAACGAACCCCTGGTTCACGCCGATCAAGGCACATCGAAAGCTGCTGACTAGTAAAAATCCGGTTCGGATTGGGGTTGGGAGCAATTTGCGACCAAATTGCTCCTAACCCGAGCTGAGATTTGGGTTTGTTTAGATATACCCCTTGTTGAATCGGGCATCCAAGTAAACGACTGGTACTGATTCAGGAAGGGTGAAGATGGCACATCAGAGCACAACGATTCCAACTAGAAACACCAGGAATGAGCCGATATCCTGGCCGAATTCGGAGGAGACCATGCCACGAACTCTTCCCGCTCGAACGTCCGCGACCGGGAGTGACATTTATCGGTCTTCTTTGTCTGCCGCCGAACACTCTTTCCGGGCTACCCAAGACAGGATTTCCGGTGCTGCTACCTCGCTGGCCCGCTCGGTTCGGCGGTTTGCGAATGAGCGCCCTTTGCATTTTGTCGGTGCAGTTGCCGGTGTCGGTTTCGTATTCGGAGTGGCTCTGCGCATTTGGAGGTCGAAGCGATATGCATAACATGAGAGTTGATAGCAACGCACGAAGCCTGGGCGCAATCCTCGCCGACATCGTCGAGGAACTGGAGGAATTCGTGAACACCCGCATACAGATGGTTAAATCTGAACTGCACGAAACCATATCCGCGGTGAGCGTTGTGCTGCCTTTAGGTTTGCTCACGCTGATCCTTTTGGGGACGGGCTTCCTATTGTTGACGGGTGCGGTGGTGGTCGTCATTGCGGGGGCGTTTGCTGGAAGCGCATACGCGTGGTTATATGCATTTCTCATCGTGGGAGTTTTGTGGATTGCATTTGGAGCAGTCGCGGCATTTTTTGCCTACAACGAGTTCCGCTCCAAAGCCAAATTTCCTAAGCACACAGTCGAAGTTCTGAAAGCTGACAAAGTTTGGATCGAATCAGAAGCGAGGACCAGATATGACCGAGTTGCCTAGTTACGATCTGGAATTAAAAGCTGCCGAGGAACGACGACGCCTGCACGGTACCTTGGCGGAATTGCGTTCGCGGGTCCACGAAGAACTCGATGTCAAAAAGCGCATACGTGAGCACTTGGGGACTGCGTGCGGGATCGCTGCGCTCTTGAGTTTGGGTCTCGGCTACTCAGTTGCCGGGTTGTTTGTTCGCAATTAGATCCAATGATTAACTCAAAGGCTCCGCGCACCGCTCCTGCGCATGTTTCAAAGCCCCCATCATCTCGTATCGCCTCTTCCGAAATCTAGGTTTTGAGCTACTTTCCTCGATTTTGTTACAAATTCAGAACAAATTCAGCTACACTGGCCCGAACGTTTTGCCTAGTCGCCTCGAATCTTAGGATGGGTTTCTAGAACGCGCGGCTTTCCTTCGAGCCGTCTTGAAGGTTCGCCGGACGACGTTTTATGATTTACCCCGGCACCAGAGGTTGCCGTCCATGTTGACAGCAGGTTCTACTCTGCGCCAGATGCGCGAGAAATTGGGTCTGACGATGCGCGACGTGGAGACGGCAAGCGAAAAGCTCGCCCGCAAGCGTGGCAATGTCGGGTACTTTGTACCCATCAGCCGGCTTTCCGACGTCGAAACCAAGGGAATAACTCCCAGCATTTACCGCCTTTATGCTCTCGCCATTATTTATCACAGCGATTTTCGATACATGCTTCGTTTATTTGGCGTAGAGCTGGACCTGGAGGTTTCCGATCTGGAAGTCACCTCCCCGCCAAAATCCCATCTCTCGCAAGCGCTCTCCACCATTGAGTCAGTGCACGTACCTGTGCGCATGGACCCCAGCTTTGATCCCCGCCAGACGCTCAACTTTGGCCGGATGATCGAACGCTGGGGAACTGTCCCTCTGAAATATCTCGAGCAATTATCAAAGAGTGGGTTTACCTATGGGTATGTCGGCAGCGAGGATTTGACCATGTATCCCATTCTGCCTCCCGGCAGCTTCATTCAAGTGGACGAGTCGAAGAACCGGGTCTCGGAGGGTGGGTGGAATTCCGAATACGAGCGTCCAATTTATTTTGTTGAGACTCGTGAGAGTCACATCTGCTGCTGGTGCACGGTTACCGGTGACAATATTATTCTTCAACCTCACCCTCTGTCCCCCGTGGCGCCGCGGATCCAGCAATATCCTCAGGATGCCGAGGTGATTGGTCAGGTGGTGGGGGTGGCGTTAAGGCTCGGGGAATGGCGTTCAGCTTCCGATTTCGCTCCAGCCCCAAAAGAGCGTGCAGCACTGAATTAAGATGACGTGCCGATCCTGCCCCAGGATTCTCCGGAAGCAACTCCGCTTTTCCTAGATTCTCCAGATAGCTCTCAGGATTAACTCCGGCATCATTGCTGCTCGACTCAGCGTTGTGAAGCAGCGTCCGCAAGGGAGTACACAGCACTTCGGAAACCGCTGCGCGATGGGCTTCATAAAGTGCCTTCTTAGCCGCAGCTTCTCCATGCAATTTCCTGAATCCCCAGTGCCAATACCCGCCATGCAACTTACGCAAGCTTCCTAGGTACTCCAGCCTTTTTAGAGAGTCGCCAAGAGCTCGCAAAGTGTTCTGCGACAAGTCCTGAAATGCCGATTTTAGCGCCATTTTGTTCCACGTTTCATAAACGCCAATAATTCGCGCGGTCTGATCAGGAGCCCTCTAAAGGGCACATTATCACGGCGAAATTCCCACTTCAACCAAGGAGTTCGCCGTGAAAAAAACATTACTGCTTCTTGCTACAGCTCTACTGGCTATGTGCGCAACTGTTCCTCCCGCAACGGCGGGTGGCAACCCGCTATGTCCTCCAGGAAAGGTTTGCACCGCGATGTAACCTGCATAACTCGATTGTGGGCTACCGCCAAAAGGGCTAATATCGGCGGTAGCCCATGCTTTTTGCCAGTTACTACCTTTGGATTGCGCCCCATGTCTTGTTAGGTGTTTTTCTAATATGCCTTTTGGGGCGTGGATTACATCGGCAACTTCCCATTTTTTTCGGCTATGTTGTTTTTCAATTGTTGCAATTCATTGTCCTGTTCACAATTTTCCTCCATTCTCCGTTCCGGACTGACATTTACAAGTGGACTCTAGTGGCTGGAGAAGGAGTCGGTTCCATTTTGGAACTCGGGGTTATCTATGAATTGGCCAACCAATTGCTATTGTCCCGTTCAACCGCTGGTTTGGTATTGCGTCGGGCTCTGCAGGCGATTCTGGCCCTGCTTGTGTTAGGCGCAGCTATCGGTTCTGGGGCGTTCTCCGGAATCAGCGTTCAAAGGGTGGTTAATATCTTTGAGGTGGTCAACTTCTCATCGAATCTGATTGAGGCGGGTATGGTGCTTACTCTTTTTATATTCGCCCATGCGTTGCGCATTTCATGGAATAGTTGGATCGCGGGTGTAGCATTGGGCTTCGGAATTTCAGCATCTATCGACCTTATTAGTGCCGCCCTGCGGGCACAATGGGGGGAGCGCGCTTTCGTTGCTGTCGATCTAACCCAGATGGCCTCGTTTCACGTGTGTGTGGTGATCTGGCTTGTGTACCTATTTCTGGCAGATCGTGGCCCGTCTTTCCCAGATGGAAAATTGAAGGTTTCCGATCTGGAACTTTGGGACCAGGAATTGCAAAGGATGGTTCAGCGATGACCATTGCAATCATATTTATTGTTCTCGGCCTGCTGGCGTTGGCCCTGATTATCTACTTGGCCAAGGGTCATCTCAGTAAGGGTGGAGATTTAGAAAAACTTGCTATTCAGTTGCACCCGGTCGATGTGAGCGCCTTTTGTAATTTGATTTCCGCAAATGAGCAGCAATACCTGCGTGAGCATCTTCCGCCGCGGGAATTTCGCAGCATTCATCGCGAAAGAATGGGTGCCGCTGTCGAGTATGTGCGTTGCGCGGCGCACAATGCCTCCATCTTGATGCGATTGGGAGATGCTGCCCGGCAACATTCGGACCTCGCGGTGAGAGAAGCTGGGGAAAAATTATTAGAGAGCGCGCTGCGCCTGCGGTTGTACGCCATTCAAGTCATTCCTCGGCTTTACCTTTCAATGGCGTTTCCCAATGCAAGGCCTACCCCCGATGTCCTTGCCGATTCATATGACAATATGAGCCGTCAGGTCGTGACTCTGAGTTGCTTGCACTTTCCCACTCACGGGATGTCTTCGGCACTTTGACCATGGGCCAGAAGCCACGTCTCATAAACATTTGCCTCTGTTGTCTGGTCGGGTTGGCGGCAGCAGCGACAAACGCGCAAACCTTAGCATCTGCGGCTCAAACCAAATTGATCAAGCGCGCGGACCTTTTTCGTCCGCTTCCACTCACGAAATTTTACGACCTCCCTGATCCTCTGCCTCAAGGGAACCCTGGAGATTTGATCCGCTCGGCTCAGTTCGACGAATATGATCTGCCTCCGGAGGTCAATGCGCTGCGCTTTATTTACCACTCACAAACCGCGGCAGGCGCAGACGTCCCGGTTTCCGGCGTGATCTTGTTTCCGGACGGTAAGCCGCCGGCAGAAGGTTGGCCAATGATTGCGTGGGCGCACAGTTGGACCGGTGTTGCGCGTTCATGCGCTCCTTCGCTGGCCAGAAATCTGCAGCACGGGCCCCTGCTTGCGATGTATGTGCATCTCGGCTATGCCGTAGTCGCCACCGATTATGCCGGCCTGGGAACTGCTTCCAGGAGCGCGTTTGCGGACATATCGTCCAATTCATCGGACGTAATTTACTCGGTTGCAGCCGCGCATCACGTCCTGGGGAAACTCGGTTCGCGCTGGGTCGCATTGGGCGCTGGCGAAGGCGGTATGGCCGTAATAGGAGTGGCCGAATCAGAGAGCAAGCTTCACGACCCCAATTTTCTGGGTAGTATAGCGATCTCACAATTGGGCGATATACAGACCCTGTACGCTTTCGAAAGCGCCCTTACCTACAAAATCCCACTCTTCCTGGCCTATGGCATCAAGACGGCTTTTCCGCAGTTCAATGTGAGTGACATGCTGACCCCGGAAGCAATGTCGCTTTATCACCACATCACTCAAGGCTGCAATGAAAGCGGAGAGGAAGCAAAAAATTCAGCCGCAGCTATGTTCAGGGCAGGCTGGAACGCTAACTCGTTTGTTCAAAAATACCTTGAACGCAATCGACTCGGCCTGCAGCCTGCCAGCGCTCCGCTGCTGGTGATCGCCAGCGAGGACGATCCGAAAATTAACGAAACGGCCAAGATCGTCACTCGTTTGTGCAGCGCACGAGATAAAGTCCAATTCGAAAAAATTTCCGAATCAGATTTCGGGCGGGTCATTGGCGATTCGGCGCGAGATCAAATGGCTTGGATTCAATCCAGGTTTGCAAATGCCGCCCCTCGCGATAATTGTTCAGCGCAGCATTAATTACAGAAGAGAACGACTAGTGCTTGTAGACAATCATCACGCCGAGCACAACCGGCAGGTAGAGGACCGAAGCATGGAGCAGCCGGCTCGCCAGCACCGGTGAAGCCGACATGGTCAATTTCATCACGTGAAAAAGCAGGAAGGCTCCTGCCAAGCCCATGGCGACCAGATACCCGGGCCTGCTGGCCAAGGGCAGGATAGTCGTTGCCACCAAAACGATGGCAAAACCCAAAATCTCCGCGCGCGTGAATCGAGAATCTTGATCGAAGCTCGGCAACATTCGATAGCCGGCGCGCGCGTAATCCTGGCGATACATAAGCGCGATCGCCAGGAAATGTGGAAATTGCCACAGGAAGAGAATCGCAAAGAGGAACCAGGCTTGCGGGTCAATTGTTCCGGCGCCGCCAGCCCAACCAATCAGGGTTGGCATTGCACCGGGAACTGCGCCCAGCAATGTGCACAACGCCGTCTTGCGCTTAAGCGGCGTATAGACCAGAAGATAAGAAAGCAGGGTCGAGACCGCCAGCAGGGAAGCCAGCAAATTCACCGTGACCGCCAGGTAAACCCCGCCGGCAACGCTAAGTAAGATCCCAAACTGAAAGGCCTCACGACCACTCATTCTGCCCGCAGGTAAGGGGCGAGTTGCGGTACGCCGCATCTGCCCGTCATAAACCCGTTCCATCCATTGATTGAGCGTGGCGGTGCCGCTGGCGACCAGCAGCGTGCCTACCAGTGTATTGATCAGGCCGACGATATGTAGAGGACCGTGAGAGCCGAGATAATAACCGGCTGACGTAGTCATCAGAATGAGCAGATTGACCTCAGGTTTGGTGAGGGTGTAGTAGTCCCGCAGCTTTGACTTAAGCGTAAGATCTTGTGCTGGTTGCGCGATCGCGATGTTACCACTTGTTGCCAGAATCAACCCCCTCTTCGCCGCGCCTGACCTGATGACGTTTTTGATAGACCACGAAAATCATTCCGATGGATCCAAGTGTGGGAGGCAATACCAGAATCAGAATCCCACTCTTCAGCGCTGCAATCATCCGTGCGCCTGAGGAGGCTGCTTGAGTGTAACAAAGAGCGCAGCTTTGCGAGAACGCAGGAATCGGTGCAGCAAGGATGAGAAGAGCGATTAAACCGACTCCGGTGAGCAGGAGCCGCCTTTGGACCATGAGTTTTCCCGGTAACGTCTTTAACACCCACATCGCGTTCGACATCAAGTTCTCCAAGAGTTGGTTGCGGTTTTTATCTTGAAAACGGCGCACCCGTGAGCATGCGGAAACTGTCAGTCCATCCATACTGCATGCCCAGCGCAACGGCAACCGTGGTGATGAGAACAACCACCATGAACGCCCGCTTTTCTGACCAAAGGTGCATAAAAAACAATACCGCTAATCCCGCTTCAATTGATGCCACGATCAGCATGCGCGTGAGCATCTTTGAAGTATCAATGTTCTGATAGGCAATAAAGAATTGCAAGCCAGCCAGAGCAAGCAGACATACATACACGACCAAATCCCGCCCGGCTCCGTGCGTCAATTGCTGTTGTTGTGCTGGTGTTGTCATAATTCGTTCTCCGCTCTGTGATCTAGTGCGCCAGGTTCAAAAGGTAGACCAACGGCACTACGAACATCCAGACCAGATCGACAAAGTGCCAATAAAGACCGAGGACCTCGATGTCGTCCGAATTGTAGCGGCCGCCCTTGTACCGGATTCCCACCACTACCAAAGCGATTACTCCGCAGGTGACGTGAGTCAAGTGCAGGCCGGTGACGCTGAAGAACGACGCGCCGAATAATGGGTCGCCCCATGGATTCCTGAACATGCGCATGCCTTCGCCGATCAGCCCCATCCATTCACGAATGTGCAGGAGGGCAAAGGCAATTCCCAGCAGCGCGGTGACCATGATCCAGGTAAAGGCTTTAGTCTTGTCTCCCTTTTGCGACGCGCGCAGGCCAATCAGCATAGTTAAGCTGCTGGTCAGAAGCACGAAGGTCATAATGGCGACGTTGGTTATGCTGTGAAATGGTCGCGGCCAGGTAGCGGAGCCATTGCGCACGAATCCGTATGCGACCAGGCAAGCCGAAAAGGTCATGGTATCGGCGATGATGAACAGCCACATCGCCAACTTTTTTGTCGGAATCGCAAATATCGGGCCTGCCGAAAGAGCCGGCGCATGCCCTTGAACTGTCAAATCTGCTTGGCTCACTGACTCCCCCAAGGTTTTGGAGTTACACTTTTACCCAAAGCAGCACCAGCAAGTACACCCATAGAAGTCCCATGAAATGCCAGTAGCGTGCGGTCGAAACCAGTTGGTCTCGCCGCAGTACTGATTTATGGAGCTTGCGAATCACATATAACAGGCCGCCCAATCCTCCGAGCACGTGCAACGCATGCGTGACCGTCAATAGATAAAAGAATGAACTGCTGGGGTTAGTCGCCAGGTAAAGTCCCGCGGCCCGTAATTGCGACCACGCCATGTATTGGCCGGCGACAAAAAGCAACCCAAGCCCCAGCGTGATGTATAGCCAGCGGCCTGGGCTCTGAACCTGGGATCTTAGTCCACCCATAAAAGTTGCTACACGGCGCCTGGCCATTTCGAGCGTCACACTGCTTGCCACTAGCAAAAGAGTGTTGAAGTAGAGAATCGGTGGAAGTCTGAAGCTTTGCCAATCAATTGCTGATCCCTTGCGCACCACCAGGGCGCTGGTGAACGCCGCGAACATCATGGTGATCGCGAACAGAACAACCCAAATACCGGTCGATGACGGGGGAGGAGAGTAATCGAGTTTTACGTTTAGATCGCCATCCGCCGGGACAAGGTTTTTCCAGCCGCCATTCCCCGAACCTCTCTCAGGCAAGCGGTGCTTTTCGATTTTCGGCGGTTCGGGTAGCGTGGTGGCCATGACTGCTGGTTTTTCCTTTCCAACTTTCAACTACTGGGCAGATACCAAAACTATTTCTCGTCGCGCGTGGTCGCCACTTGCTCAGGCGAACTTTGCATCACGTAGTCGCCGGTCGAGCTTTCAACTCCATATTGATAAGGATCGTGATAAACCACCGGGTGCTTGCCACCGAAATTATCGAAGGGCGGCGGCGACGTAGTGCTCCATTCAAGCGAAGTCCCTTCCCAGGGATTCTCCGGCGCCGGTTTGCCCCAGAACCGACTATAGATCAGGTTGTACACAAAAATAATCTGCGCGGCGCCAGTTATCAGAGCCGCAACGGTAATGAAGCGGTGGACCGGGATCAACGGTTGCGTGAAATCATCCACGAAACTGGCGTAGCGGCGAACATTACCGACCATCCCGAGATAGTGAAACGGCATAAATATGCAATATGCGCCGACGAAGCTAAGGATGAAATGAAGTTGCCCCAATTTTTCGTTCATCATTCGGCCAGCCATTTTGGGGAACCAGAAATAAGTTCCGGCGAAGATGCCAAACATGGCCGCGACCGCCATTACCAAGTGGAAGTGGCCTACGACGAAGTAAGTTGCGTGCAGCATAATGTCAATTGAAGGCTGGGCGAGGAAGAAACCGCTGACGCCGCCGCTGACGAACATTGAAATAAAACCCAGCGCAAACAACGATGCCGAATTAATCCGCAGCTTGGAACCGTAGAGGCTGAAGGTCCAAATCAGCACCACGATGGTGGCCGGAATCGTAATGATAAGAGTAGGGAAGGAGAATGCCAGGGACGAATACGGATTCATTCCGCTGACAAACATGTGATGGCCATAAACCATGTAGCTCAGGACGGCCAGCGCTACCATGCAATAAATCAACACTCTCTGACTGAGCATCTGCTTGCGCATGTTGGTGATCAGGATGTGCGAAACGATGCCCAGGCCGGGCACGATGGCAATGTAAACCTCAGGATGTCCGAAGAACCAGAACAGGTGTTGCCAAAGCAAAGTTGAGCCGCCTGAGTGCGGCTGCAACTGATCGCTGATGACCAGATTAGATGCGACGAAAAAACTGGTTCCAGCCACGTGATCAAGAATGACAAGAATGCAGGCCGGCATCAGCACGGCAAAGGCGGTTAATCCCATCGATGACGTGATGAACCATGCCCAAGCGCTGAGCGGCAGTCGCAGAAAGCTCATGCCCTTGGTGCGAAGATCCAGTGTGGTGGTGATGAAGTTCAACGACCCGAGGAGCTGTCCAACGCAAAATAGCGCTATGGAAACCATCCACAGAATCACGCCCATGCCTTGACCCGGCCCTGAAATTGAACCGACTGCATTGAGCGGAGCATATTGTGTCCAGCCGCCTAGCGTGGGTCCATCAGCAACGAAGAACGAGGACATCAGCACCACGAACGCAACAAAAGTGACCCAAAACGACATCATGTTGAAACGGGGGAAGGGCATATCCTCCGCGCCAACTTGGATGGGCAAAAAGAAATTACCGAAGGCAGCAAAAGGCGCGGTCGTCAGCACAAAGAAGACCATGATAGTGCCGTGCATGGTCATCAATTGCAGATAAAACTCGGGGGTCATTACTCCGCCGGGCGCGCCATTCTTCGAAAGTAATTGCAGCCCGGGGATCGCCAGATTATTCCAGCCCAGGTGAATTCGCATGAGCCAGGACAGGATCATGCCAACGATAGCTGCAAGCAGCGCCAGCCCGTAATATTGCTTCCCAATAACTTTGTGGTCCAGACTGAAAACGTGTTTGCGGATGAAGCCCGTCGGAGCGTGGTGTTGCAGGCTGTGCGCCGTTATATCGTGCATGTGCCTACCTCGAGAAATGCCTTCATTATTCGGCGTCTGATCGCGCCGGAAGAACTACTGCAGTGCCGCTTCTTTCTTCAGCCAATCATCGAAGTCCTGCTGCGAGAACACGTCCAGATACGCTTTCATGTTGTAGTGCCCGAGGCCGCACAACTGGGTACATACGATTTCGTATCGTCCAGTCTTGGTCGCAGTGAAGTGCAGAGAAACATCCAGTCCAGGCACAAAATCCTGTTGCACCCGCAATTCCCGCACAAAAAAGGAATGCCCCAAGTCCTTAGAATGCATAAGCAGATGAATTTCTTTGTTCACCGGAACCGCCATCTCGGCAGTCACAATGTCATCTTTCGAATCGGGATCGTGGGTAAGATCCAGGCCAAAAAAGTTTGCGTTGGCTTCGCTGATCTGGTCAGGATGCAGTGGTCCGAATTTTCCATCCGGGCCGGGATAGCGGAAGTAGAAAGCGAACTGCCCGGCTTGCACTTGGATCGGCATAGCGTCAGCGGATGGCGGCCTGAGATATTGATCAGCCCAGGCTTTCACTCCGAAAACTCCGAGGGCCAATACTTCCGCTCCCACTACCAGAAATCCAGCCAGCACCAGGCCTTTAGCGCCGACAGGGAAGTTCTTGACCTTCTCGCCGGCGCCACGATTTGCGGATTTCCAGATGAAGAAGGCCAGGAAAAACTGCGCCGCCAGAAAGGCGATTCCGGCCTCGGCCATCGTCTCTGACATCTGCTCATCGATCAGGTGTCCGTGAGTGGAAATGTCCACTGGCGCAACCCAGGTATGCCGTAGGATTGGAATCGCCGACAGAATAGCGATCACCACAATGCACACTGCAAACAGCTTCGCCATATTCCCCCGCCTTGAGGCCGTTCTCGTCCCCGGCCCCTTCAGCCGCCACGCTGCGAGCGGCGCCACTGCGCTGAATACACCAGATCGCTTATTTCGACTTGAAAGTGAAATCAGCCTTTGCCGGTGCGCCCGCTGCGACCGTCACTTTCGCAGTCTGGGTTCCCAAATCTTCCTGCCAAGCGGTCACCGTGTAGCTGCCCGGTGGCACGCCGTGAATGGTATAGGATCCGCTGTCGTCGGTAGTTGCATAGGGACCTTTAACCACCACGAACCAGCCATGCATCCAGGGATGGATATTGCACTTTACCGGGATGGCAACTTCCTCGGCTTTCCACGACTGAACGATGGGGGGTGCTCCTGGCGGTTGCGAACGATTCCAGGGAATATTTCCCGTCATGGGATTCGGCTCCGGGTGAATGTTGTGCGCAGTCTGGTCGCTGGTCGTCACTTTGTATTCCTGACCGGCATCCATCGCCAGCACATGCGGGCTGTACATGCAGTTCTTCTGGTCGAAGGTTGGTTCGCCCGAAGCTTTCTGCGCTGCTTCGCTGCCGCTCAAGCCCTGCGATATATAAAGAACCACATTCGCCAAGCCTTGATCCTTGCCAACAACAACAGTTTCCATCTTGGCGGGATCATTGGCATGAGCTTTGGAGCAGTATGGATCTTTCGACATATCGATACCCCTCATATGAGGAGGGGTGCCGTTCAGTTTCACGGTTCCGGTGATGGAACCTTCACCGGCAGCGTTGACCTTCTTGTTTAGGCTCAGGGTGCAGACGCCAACAAGAAGTAGCGTGGTTAGTATGGCTGCCAACATGGAATAGCGTTTCGTCATTACGTTCTCCTCTATAAAAACCTGGCCGGATTGATTATTGCTGGCTAACCGGCTTCAAATTCAACTGTTTCGCAATCTGTTTTTCTTTTGTGTTGAAAGCGTTCTTTGGCTGCAAGGTCCGCAGATAGAAGACCAAGTCCCAAGCCTCATCCGGCTTAATATTGTCTGAGAACGATGGCATGGGTGTGCCATCCAAGCCGGTCATGAAGATACGATAAAGATCCGGATCGGAGCTTCCACAGATTGGCCTTGATCCCTCAGCGAAGTTGTAGGGCAAGATCGGTCGGCCTAGATCGTCGGTGAGGGTGGAAGCTGATGGGCCGTTTGCCATGCCCTGGACGCCATGACACTTCCAGCACTGGACCTTCTCGAAGACTTCCCGTCCGGCTTGAACCCGCTCAGCCGTTACGGCAGGCTCGGGAGGAATTTGTATCGGAGTGCCTGGCTTCTCGTTCTGCCAGCGTGGAGAATAGTGCTTGATCCAAGCAACCATGTTGGCACGTTGCTGGGCACTCAGTGGGTTCCACGAAGGCATATTCGATCGATCTAAACCCCGCCCGATGGTGTTAAACAAATCTTCGTCTGTGGGCAAGGTTCCAGTTGGAGTGGAGCGGCACTTGAAGGTGGCAAGTTGGAAATCGCGGGGTTTCGGGGTCAGCCATTGAGCATTTTCCCCGTTACCATCGCCCAATTCCCCATGGCACCCCACACAGTAGCGGCGGTAATCCGTGGCTGCGGCCTTAGCGTCTCCAGTGATTTTGCCGACATGACTGGTTGCGGCCGGCGAATTTAACCATTCATGCTCTTGCACGGTTGTGACTTGCGCGGAAGAAAGGTTGGCGAATGCCAGCACTGCCACTGCGCACGGAATGAATTTGATGTGTCGTGTACGCATGTTTTCCCCCTTAGAAATCGAAGTCAAAGCCGGCCATCAGGCTGTTGTTGGTCAAGTCGGATCCATCAGGCGCCAAACCTTTGCCGCGGATCCACGAATACTCGTTGTGCCACGCAAATCCCGCGCGGCTGTTCATGACTGGGTAGTAGCGGTAGCCGAACACATAGTTATCAATGTTGCCCAGGTTCGACGGAGTCAAAGGATCCGCCTGCTGCGACATCCTGATCCATTCCGATCGCTGGAAAAAGGTCAATTGCGGGCTATGTACCCAATGGGTTTCTACGAACGCACCATTCCATGTGGGGCTGCGGAATCCGGTCAGGACCCCTGGTGGGTTGTTATTTAAACCGGCCACGCCATCAATCAGGTCTCCATATCCCGCACCGAACCACTTGCTATCCGATCCGTGCTGGGTAACGACCTGAAAATCCAGTTTGCCGAAGTAAAACAAACCTATAAAACCTTCGCGGCTGAATCCCTTGTTGCCAACACCGGAACTCGGAATCGGAACCGGCGATCCACTGCTTGAGTCTGTCAGGAAGCTGGTTGGCGCCTCTCCAAGCATGGCATAGAATCCCACCCGATCGGTCCCCAGCTTGCCAACCTCGAAGGCATGGCTGCCGGTAATGAAGGTGGTATAGGAGTTGCTGCCGTATGGCACGTCAGGATTGCCATCGGTAGAGCTTAGAACCGCCACAGACAGGCGAGTTCGATCATTAGCCGAGTGACCGAGCCATTCCAATCCAACCTGATTATCGCCAAGTTGGCCGAAAATATTTCCATCGCCGACAGGAATGAAATGGTACATCTGATATCCGCCACCACTTGCGGAGAGTGTGAGCCCTCTTTTCTCAGAAACTATATTGTCGAGTTCAAATTTGCCCAACTTGAAGTTCAGCCAAGGGCTGTGGAAGACATTGTCGAGTCTGGCGTTGACCGCCTCGATGTGAAACGCGCCGAGCTCATCTGAAGCTGGGATTATCTGAAATGAGATGTTCTTCTCAATAGTTCCTGCACTCAGAATGTCAAGACCGCCGTAATCGAATCCTGTGTATGTCAGCCGGCGGAGTGCCGACCCTCCAACGGTAGTGTCATAGCTGATCTTGTTTGTACTTTCGCGGTGCCATGAGGGCGTCATGCGGAAGGTCACAGGCCAATAGGAAGGATTCTGCCAAATCGGTGAGTCCCGGTCATTCATTAGCTGATAACCGTTGTCTTTAAACTTCTGTCCAAAGTAATTCAACATTGGCCAGGCTTCATGGCAAGCCGAACATCGCAAACCATATTTTCTGGCGAATGCAGGAAGGGCGTTAGCAGTACTGGACAAAGCGAGGACAAAAGTCGCGGACAGAAGTAGACCCGTAACCGTCCTTCGGGAAGAAGCCATTGCGATCCTCCTAGGATGACAACATCCACCCCACAGCCGACTTCTAGTTCTTACCCCAAAAGAGTGCGTCACAAAAAAATGACGCGATAGGAAAGAGCACGACAGTTGCTGTTTTTAACACCGCGGTTAGGCATATGTCAAGAATTTGTCAGAAATGTGTCACTGTTTTGTCTCTAGAGCGATTCAGAGAAGAACATTTGTCGCCGGATCAGATTTGACTTTTGACATTGGGGCACGGTATGAGAGTGATAAAGGCATGTATCGCCGACAATTATGGTTTCACGATGTAATCGTCTCATATCACCGCGCGCGCTTGCGGATTTCATGGCTGTGTCTATGTTCTGTTTTGTTCTCAGTCACCATTAATACGCACCAGCTTTGCGCAAAGACCAAGCAAGCAGAAGATTACGGCGGAGGCCTAAGCGTTAGCGTGCCCGCGACTGAGCAGGAACTACTGCAGGCGGTGCAAGACGTCGTGGCCGATGGCATCATCCAAGGCAGCAAGGAATACAACAAAGACGAATACATAGCTGGGGCGGAGGCGGCTTCTGAGACCCGCGTGTTTTCCAAATGGAATGGATCGGGCCAGGTTTTTTACAAAATAAAGAAGAACGCCCTCGATCCCAGAAACTTCAAAGATAGCGGTGATTCCGGGGTTCTGGCTGTCCGCTACATCGTCCAAACCGGCGATGCCAAAAACACCTTGCTGAAAATTGAGGCGATTTTCGTTGACGATGATCACCACGGCCAGCATCTTTCTAACGGCTCAGTCGAGGGCGCAGAGTACAAAGATATTCAGGACCACCTCGCGGCCATGCAACTAAAGAAAACCGAAGCAACGCAAGAAGAGCGGCATCACCAGCAGGAATTGGCAGCGCAGGAATTGGAGCAAAAACGCAAACAGCAGCAAATAGAAAAGGTCATCGCGCGCGCTCCTGATGAAACTCTGCAACAGCACGTTGAGCGGTTGCGGCGGGATGTGGAGCGCCAAGTGAAAGCTCCCGGCAGCCAACTGAAGTCCGCTCCCTTTAAGAGTGCTTCAAGTCTGCAGTCCCTGCCGGCCGGGGCCCATGTGGCCATTCTGATTTCCACCCCTTATTGGTATGGCGTCGAAACCGAAAATGGGCAGCATGGCTGGATCCATCGCAGCCAGTTGGAGCAGTTGCCTTGAGGGTTCGCAATGGCTGGTCGGTCGCTATCTTATTTGCGTCCATCGTGTGCGGCGCTCAGAATTCACCGCAGCAGAAAGTCTTTTCGGCGCCGATGTCGAAAATTCAGGCGGCGATCAGAAATCTTCCCGGCGGAACTTCAGGCTCATTGCCCGTCTTGGACGGCTTCGTAGTTGCAGGCGCGCGAAAGCTGGATGCATATCGCCGGCCCTACTATCAGTGTTCCGTAAAGATCACGCCTGATCCTTCAGGAGGTTCCCTGGTTCGCGTCGCTGCGAAAATCACCGCATGGAACAGCGATCCCGCGCACTCCGGCTACGAAGTCCTCCAATCGAACGGACGATTGGAATCTGATCTGCTCGATCGCTTACAGGATCGGTTGGCAACGAATACGGAAGGGAAGACGACAACTGCTGCACCTTCTGCGAGCGCCAATACCGGACCAACCCATGCTCCTGCCTCGCCCGCTTCGGACATCTCCGCGCCCATGCCACAATTCCCCGGATCGTCGACGGTGGGCGTCCCTACGAATTCACCTGACAAAGAGAATCAAGATCCTGCACTTGAGCAGGAGGCGCGGGGCCTGGAACAGCTCGTACAAAACCAATCACATCCCACAAATTTGATTGCGGTGAGGCAAGACCAAACGCCCGTATTGCAAGGCCCCAGCTCAGATGCGAAAGTGCTGTTCCTTGCCAGCGCGGAAGATGAGTTCGAAGTGCTCGACGTCAATCCGGGGTGGGTACACGTGCGAGTTTCCGGTCTTTCGCGTGGCTGGCTGCGACGGGCCAGTGTTGAAATGCTCGACGGTTCTGAAAGCATTTCTGATGCGTCAAAGGTTGGCGCAGCACCCGAGCAGCAATCCGCCAGCCATGAATCTCTGTCCTCGGCGATGTTTTCGGTGAGTGGCGAGGAGGATGGAAGTTTCCCCGGTGATTGGGCGCCGCTGAAGGGCAAGACGGTAAAAATAATCTCCATTCAGCAGGCCAAAGGTACCGGCAGGATCACTAGCCCACAGGACAAAATGCGTTTTGCAGAGGACCTTTTTAAGAAAGAAAACACGAGTACATCTGCCGCAGGGCTAGTGCTGATTTTCGATGCGGAAGATGGCGGGATGGTGGCGGCCACGGAAGCAGTACTGGATACATGGAAGAATGGCTCACTGACCGAGCAGGCATTCTGGAAGCAATGTTATCTCGACCCACCGGAAATTCTCGGAACCAGCAACTAATGCTTCCAGTTCCAAACTGGATTGCCTTTTTGATCGCGTAGTATCAGGGTGTCGGTGCCCTTCACTACTTCGCGCGCCAGCACCAAATCCGCGTCGCCCTGCTTTACTTTCGATCCGGTGAACGCGATCTCATCTCCCTTGGCAAAAATCACGCCCATGTCATCAATAAAAGATTTTGGGCATAGATAAATTTCGAAGGTGTCAGTGCCGCTCTTTATGGTGAGATAAGCGATGTCCTTTTCCTTCGCCGGCATCTTCAGCTCTTCGATGGTGCCTTTGAACTTCGCTTCTGTGGCAGGGTCGTACTTTGGCCCAGCCTGTGCGATTGAAAAAACGCTGAACAAGACTAGACTTACCGATGTGAAAAGAACTGCGCGAAATAAGCGAATTAGATTCATGGCCTGACCTCCTCGCACGAAGAGCGGAAGTCAGCCTCAGGAGCGGCAGACGACACAGTCCGTTCTCCTTGCGGTTTTCCGGGGGATCGGAAAACCAACCTCATAATACTCCTGCTGCTCTGGCGAAAGTAGCGGAAATTTCAGCCAGACCCAGCTATGCAACTGTCGGATAATGCAGGACATCTGAATTTAGGAAATCAAAATATCGAGTCATGGCCAAAAACACAATCGCCGCTCCCAACGTTCTCAAACCATTTGATGAAGACAACCCCTCCAGCATTCAAGTCGTGATCGAGACCCCGAAAGGGAGCAGAAACAAATACAAATTCGATCCAAAGCTCAGGTCCTTCACGCTGAGCCGTGTACTGCCTGATGGAATGATATTTCCCTATGATTTTGGGTTCGTGCCTTCCACCATGGCGGAAGATGGCGATCCCATCGATGTGTTGCTGCTCATGGATTCACCGGCGTTTCCTGGCTGCGTGATCGAGAGCCGGTTGATCGGCGTCATTCAGGGTGAGCAGAACGAGGGCGGACAGAATAAACGCAATGACCGGCTGATTGCCGTCGCGAACCACAATCACACCCATTCCGATCTGAAAAACATTTCGGGCATGAACCAAAAGCTGCTCAAAGAAGTGGCTGAATTTTTCGTGAACTATCACCGGCAAGACGAAGTGAAGTACAAATTCCTAGGAACCAAAGGTCCACAGGAAGCCGCCCGCTTGCTGGATCGGGCTATTAGGCGAGAGAAAGCTGCTTAATTCAGAACGGAGCTTCGTTGATGTGGTATCCTCCTTACTTTTTCAGCGATTTTCGCCAGCAGCGTGACTCTGGTTGAAAAGCACGAGCGCGAACGCAAAACAACAAAAGGGCATGCGTGGAATAATTCGCTCCCTTCAAGCGGCAAGCGCGGACGCCGCTGGAGCAGCCATGGGCAGCATTGCCTTGATCTCATTCGCGGTTTGTGTCCGGAAATTATTACCCGATCATAGCCTTTGGGCGGCAATCGGCGCGGCAACACTGCTCTGGGCCGTCGTGTGCGTAACCGTTTGGTATCTCTGGAAGCGAAATTTCCTGCGAAGGGCTTTCAACTCATTCGACCGGTTGACTACGCCTTGGCTATCACCAAACGGATCAGGTAAAACGTTCCCGAACCGACCAGCGCGGAAGCGGGAATGGTGAGGACCCAGGCCCACACGATTCGCCTTGCGATTCCCCAGCGTACCGCCGACAAGCGCGTAGTAGATCCCACTCCGACGATAGCTCCAGTAATGGTATGAGTCGTGCTGACCGGGATGCCGGCCAGGGAAGCGGAGAACAAAGTGATCGCTCCCGCGGTTTCTGCGCAGAATCCGCCCACCGGCTTCAGCTTGGTAATTCGCGAACCCATGGTGCGGACAATTCGCCATCCGCCGAAATAGGTGCCAAAAGCAATCGAGATTTGCGCCGCGAGAATAATAGGCCAGCGAAATCTACCCCAACTGCCGGCGAGTTCGGCGGCAGTCAGAAATTTTGCACTATAAAGTGCCGTGGCAATAATTCCCATGGTCTTTTGTCCGTCGTTGCTGCCATGCCCAATGCTATAGGCCGCTGCTGAAAGCAGTTGCAACCTGCGGAACCACGCGTCCACTCGTTGAGGAGCTTTATCGCGAAACAGCCACATTACCGTGGACATAAAAATTAGCCCGAGGACCAATCCAATGACTGGAGCAATAAAGATAAAGAGAACGGTCTTGTACCACCCACTCGGAATGATGACGCCAAAACCCGAACGCATGATAGCTGCACCGGCATAACCGCCGATCAGCGCATGTGAGGAGGACGTCGGCAGGCCCCACCACCATGTCAAAAGGTCCCAAACGATCGCGCCCAGAAGACCTGCGATCACCACATATTGGGTGACGTCAGAAACGCGAATCATTCCGCTGCCCATGGTCTTTGCCACGGCCGTGCCCAAGAGAAACGCGGCAATAAAATTAAAAACTGCCGCCCACAATACTGCGAGCTTCGGCGAAAGCACGCGAGTGGACACTACGGTCGCGATGCTATTTGCGGCATCGTGAAAGCCGTTCAGAAAGTCGAACCCCAGTGCGACTAATACTGTTATGAGGAGCAGCAGAATATCGCTGGACAATGAGTTTTCCCGTTTAGTTAGGCGCTTTTCAAGACGACAGTCTCCAGAACGTTCGCGGCATCTTCCGCTTTATCACTGGCTGTTTCTAAGACTTCGAGTAGTTCCTTGATTTTGATGAGATTGATGGGGTCCTTCTCGCGCTCAAACAGACTGCCGATGGCTTCCCGGGAGGCGACGTCGGCTTCATTCTCCAGCCGCTTAATCTCAACGCACCGCGCAAGTACGTCTCCATTATTTTGCAGATGCGAAACCGCTTCTCCCAGCTCCTTGCATTGTGAAAGGACCAGTTTCGAGAGTTTGGCGGCGGCAGGCGGTGGATCGGTGATTTTATACATCCAGATCCTCTCCGCGGCCGCGTTCATGAAGTCCAGAACATCGTCGAGCGAGGAGGCCAGGCGGTGAATGTCTTCGCGATCAAAAGGCGTGATGAATGTCTGATTTAATTTGGTGAGCACGGAGTGAGTCAAATCATCACCGATGTGTTCGATTCTCTTGATTTCCGCTCTCTTTTCGTCGTGCGACTGGTAATTGTCAAAAAGGTCAACCAGAGCGTGGGCTCCGGCAACCAGATTCTTGGCTATATCAGAAAACATCGTGAAGAAGGTGGGGTCCTTGCGCATGAAGCCAAACATTTTGAGATTAAGGCTCCGTTTCGGTAGGGTCAGTGCCGTTCTTCAAAGCTCGTCAATATCTCATCTATTAGGACGCGAGTCAACGCCATAAACCGGTCGCTCTGGTAGAGGATAACAAATACAAAAAGGAGCGTGGTGGCGGGCACTTCAAATTCGCAGAGTTGCGAGGAGAGCGCCAGTTCTGAGGCTTTTGTGGCGACGTGGGAATTAAAACAGTTCAGCGAGGTCGCGGAACCTCACGCGTCAGCTTATTTCCTGATCGACGCGGAATTCCTAAGAAGGTGAAAACGATGACGGCGAGCCCCAATGCGGTTCCCGCGATGGTGCGAAAGCTGAAATCAAGTAAAGTCTCGTGTAATCCCATTCCGCTAGTCTGGATTGAAATAGGGACCGGCGCAACGTTACTTTTGATACCCGCCCAGCACCATAGGCCGCGTCCACACCCCTCCAGAAAGGACGTGCTCCGGGCATCGAGAGATGCCACCCTATGTTGTTCGGTGTCATCTAAGCTTTAGGCTTGAGGATGGAATGAATAAGAAAGAAATCGAGTCGCCAAAACTCACTGGCAATTTTCTGCTGTGGATCGGATTATTCCTGGTCTTGCTGGTGGCGGTTGCCCATTTCGTGTTGAAGTTCTTCTAAGCTGGGACTTAGCCAAAATTGGAGGCGCGGGTCGGAATCGAACCGACGCATAAAGGTTTTGCAGACCTCTCCCTTACCACTTGGGTACCGCGCCCTCTTCGGATATTAAAGTAGCTTTCCAGGCTGAAAAAGTCCACTGGCTGGGCTCAATGGAATTTGGAGCGGGAGACGGGATTTGAACCCGCGACTTCGACCTTGGCAAGGTCGCACTCTACCACTGAGTTACTCCCGCTCGGTCACTCGATTATAAACCAAGCAGCCAATGCACTCCGATTCAGTCATTGAATCATCGGACCATTGAATCACTGAAAAATACTAGCCAAACATAAATGGATTCAATGACTGAATGATTCAATGATTCAATTCTTCGCCGACCACTGCGGATCTTTTTCGGGCGTTACAATCTCTCCGTCTCGCATATGAATAACGCGGTCGCCGTATGCCGCAGCTGCGGGATTGTGCGTGATCATCAGCACCGTCTGTCCCAACTCCTGGTTTGAATGCCGCAACATGTTCAGCACAATGTCTGAATTCTTCGAGTCCAGATTGCCGGTAGGTTCGTCGGCCAGGACGATTGCGGGACGATTAATCAGGGCGCGCGCCAATGCCACTCTTTGCTGCTCACCGCCCGAAAGCTCTGATGGGCGGTGATGTAGCCGCTTTTTGACACCCAGCAACTCGACAATTTTGTCGAAGTACGCGGGATCCCGGTCGCCGTTTTTGCCGGCGATGTCTATCGCAATTTCTATGTTCGAGCGCGCGCTAAGCGTCGGCAGCAAATTGAATTTCTGAAAGACGAATCCGATCTTTGATTTGCGCATGCGGGTGCGGGCGGAATCGGACAGTTTTGTGAAGTTAACGCCGTCGATAATGACGTCGCCGGAATCGGTCTTCGCCAGTCCCCCCAGGACGTAAAACAGCGTAGACTTGCCGCTGCCTGAGGGACCAACGATACTGACGAACTCTCCCGCCGGCACAGCCAAGGAAATTCCGCGCAGCGCCGGCACTTCGATCTTGCCGATGTGATAGGTCTTGTGGAGATCAACCGCTTCGATAATCGGAGGCATTCAAAGCATTGATCTTACAACAAGAGGTGAGCTCAAGCCGCGTACTCGCAAAAAACAGCCACGCATCGCACAAAGGCTCACTGATCAATAGCGAAAACCTTGATCCATGGCGATCCGTGAGATCCGTGGCTAAAATTTCGGAGATTAAGCGGACGCGACGTGATGAGGTGGGGCTTGGGTATGCACCCGATGGTGAGCTCGTTTGGGGCCGCGCTTGCGGACCAGCAG
>JBOGLH010000222.1:0-8785 GCA_050746025.1 Terriglobales bacterium
CCATGGCCCCGCCGATCTTCCTGAAGCGCAAAAGACCGAGTCGATCAGCGTACTGGATATTTCCGGAAACATCGCATCTGCCAAGCTGGTAACGCCTCACTGGGTGGATTACATGACGCTATCGAAATCAAGCGGCAACTGGAAGATTCTATCCGTCGTTCAACAGATCGAAGATTAGGTAGAAAGACTGGCGGAGAGAGTGGGATTCGAACCCACGTTAGAGTTTCCCCTAAACACGCTTTCCAAGCGTGCGCCTTCAGCCACTCGGCCATCTCTCCGGCACTTCGACCTTACGAATGCGTCACGCTGGGCAAGAGGAAGCTGCTGCGATCGGCCGAAGCACAGAGCGGGTCTGCCTCTCGATTCTATGGGGACGCGGCGGCAGTCGCAACTCCGGTGACCGGTGTGTCGTAATACCACGTTCTCTACCAGTCAGCACACAGTGCTGAGTTGAACCCAATCGCGCAGACATAAACGTGCACGCCAAGGAGCAAGAACTGGGAACTGGGAACTGGGAACTGGGAACTGGGAACTGGCAACTGACGGCTGAGAGCTGGCTACTACGAAGGCTTATTCGTCTCAGCCGGTTCTACTTCGGCAGGTTGTTCGTTGCTCTGGGCTGGCTTCTGTATCGGCTGGACGGCTGCGGCTTTGGGTTCGAGGATTACGCGATTGTTCAAGCAATAGAGTGCAAGCTCAAGCCGATCAGCGACGCCCAGCTTGTCATAAACCTTGCGTAGATAATTTTTGACCACCTGCTCGGTAGTACCTACGCGCGCGGCGATTTCCTTGTTCTTCATCCCCTGCGTAACGCAGGAGACGATCAGCGATTCCTTGGGCGTGAGCTGCACTTTTGAGCGGCCACCATGGGGCCGGCTGCCTTGGGTGCGATACGCTTCCATTACCCACTTCATGGCATGAGGTTCCAGCCAGGGCTCGCCTTTAGCGACAGTGCGCAAGCATTCCACGAAAACTTCAGAGTCGATTTCGCGAGAGACAATAGCATGCGTCCCGCGGCGGAAAAGTTCCAGCGTCAGCTCCTGATCGGGCGCCTCAGTCACCACCACCAGGCGCAACGCTGGCGCGCTCTTCATGATCTCCTGCACCGAGTCGATAGGACTCTCGGCCAAAGCCGACTCAAAGATCAAAATTTCTGCGGCAAACTTCTTGGCTGCCGAAACTGCCTGGGACAATGTTTCTGCCTGCCCGACCACGCGAATGTCGTCTTCAACCGCAAAAATTTTGCGCAGCCCGGCGCGGAAGATCGCCTGTGAGTCGGCCACGATAACACGAATGAATTGTTCTGTGCTCTCCATTGTTGGAGGGGCCACTCTCGCTTCTCCGGTGCTTAAGCCCGCGCTCGCCATGAGATACCTTTGCCGCAACCTTTAGCGGCGTTCAAATCGGTACTCGTCAATTACCACCCCAACGCCGCGCCGTCCCGCTTCTTCGCTGGTACGTGCCACTCGTCCACGGCACTGCACCTTTACATCCGTGTCTGCGCCGACTACGTCAGCGGGAAATGAAATGGTGAAGTCAACCGTCGAGCCCAGGGGCATGTTCACTTCATGGTGAAACAACACGCCATTAGCCGAGATGTTGTCGCTCTCAGTGTCAGACTCTCCCACGGTTGACTTGATGTGTATGGGGAGCTTAACAGGGAAACGCGGCGCGCTCTGCACTTCTGAATAGCGCGAACGCACAGCCTTCGAAGCGCCTGATGATTTGCCCGATTCGTGAGACATCACATGCAGATTACATGGCAAGGTAAGGTGGCGAAAGTTACCGAAGTCATTGGCCCTTGAGTGGTAAACTATTGTGGTACATGGACTTGCGGGTAAAAAAATAGGAAGGGCATGACCGGAGCGGTCACTGATACCCGTTCACGCTTCTAGGGGTTCGGTACGGGACACTTACCGGGATCCTCCTTTGCATTTCAATTTCTGGGATTGCCATCCGACTCTACCCCCAGTGTGCTTTGAGATGTTGGCGCACAAAAATAAGCGGGTAACTCAGGAGGTTCCACCCTCACGGGCAGAATGCAGAATATGAAGGTCGTCTGCGGACGACCTGAGGGCTGTTTCTAGAATTTGGTCACTTCCGTGAAATTGAAATCACGCACTTTCATTGCCGGCGCCACCATGTCAAATGACTCCTCGCCGCTGGTGCGTACGGGCGTGCTCATCTGCTCGACGTTTGAGAGCATCTCAATCAGGCTCTGATTGAAGCGGAAATTACGGACGCCGCAGACTACCCTGCCGTTTTCCACGAGAAATGTGCCGTCGCGGGTCATGCCGGTAAGAATTTTTTCATAAGGATCAACCTCGCGTATGTACCACAAGCGCGTCACCAGAATGCCGCGTTCAGTCGAGCCGATCATCTGAGCGATGGTCTTAGGATCGCGCGGCGGCGCGAAAACAATATTCATCGGGCCTTCGCCCATTTCGTTGGGAATGGGGAAACCGTGGCCCGTGGCCTCGATAGGGCCCACTTTGTCGGCGTATTCCGACTTGCGCATTATCTCGGCAGTAGCCCGCGAATAGACCAATCGCTTCACCACGCCATTCTCGATCAGCTGAATCTTTTGCCGGCGTACGCCCTCTCCGTCAAACGAAGGCCCTGATTGCAGCGGATGGGCCACATCGTCCCAAATCGAAATGTTCTCCCCGAAAAGAGTTGTGCCGATTCGGTTATTTAAAAACGAGCGTTGATCAAGGAGCGAGAGCCCGCCGAAATCGAAGAACATAAACCCAGCCATGTCGAGAACGGCTGAGGGTTCGAGGATGACGATGTATTTCCCGGCCGGGATCTCACGCGGATTCGCCGATTCCACCGCCTTCTTTGCCGCAATCTCTGCAAGAGCGGCGGCGTTCAAGTTAGCGATGTCAGGCGAATTAAACTTCTGCCAGCCCGACGAATCGGGCGCGAGCATGGTGATGGATATTTCTGCGGACGTTTGCGTATGCCACTTGGTCAACCCGCGAGAATTAAAAATGCCTTCGATTGTTTCCGCACTGGAGAAAATCCCTGCTGCCGTAAGCTTGTGTTTTTGAGCAATCGAAACGATGTTGCCAACGCCTTCCGCTCGCTGCTCCGGCGCGAGCGCGGCAGTTTCAGCGAAGTGGCGCGATGGCACAGGTTGCGTCGAGCGAGTGCTCTCGGCCGCGTCGGGCATCGGCAAGAGATCCGCATCTGGCTCCTGCACTCTGGCCAAATCTTCCGAAGCCTTCGCCACCTCTTTTAAGCTTTGATCGTCGAAACGATTTGTGGTGGCGCGAGCGGTCCGCCCGGCAAAAACCGAGCGCACAGAAACGCCGTAATTTTCTTCCGCTACGTTTTGATGGATAGTGTTGTTCGCGAAACGGGTAAGCGCAGAGCGGCCGCCATAAAAGATGCACTCGACCTCGTCGGCGGTCGAGTACTTCGTGATTCGCGAAAAGACTTCAGCGGCCTGGTCTTGAGTAAGCATTTGAATCGCGCAATTAAAGTCTTAACCACAGAGAACACAGAGTTGCACAGAGGACAATCCACAGAGGAAGACCCAACTATGTTCCCTTATACGCACCCCCCACTTTTACTTTGCGAAATCTGGCCGGAGACGCCCCGTGCCCGGTGCCCATCACCTGTTGCGGTTGTCCTTTGCCGCAGTTTGGCGTGCCCCACAACGTCCATTCATCACGCGAGCAGATGGCATCCATCGAATTCCAGAATTCCGTCGTGATTCCTGAGTACGAAGGGTTTTTCAACATGCGGACACGCTTGCCGTGTTTTATCTCCCATCCGATTTCGGTGCCGAACTGAAAGTTATAGCGCTTGTCGTCGATCGACCACGAGCGGTTGGTTTGAAACAATATTCCGTGATCGGTGGATGAAACTAATTGTTCGCCGGTCAGAGGCTTCTCTCCCGGGAGAATGCTGATGTTGGTCATGCGAATCATCGGCAATCGGTTCCAGCTTTCGGCGCGCAGAGTTCCACCGGAGCGCTGAAGACCGATCAGGGCCGCGGTTTCACGCGAACTCAGATAACCGGTAAATAGGCCATTGCTGATGATCGGTGTGCACTGAGCGGGAACGCCCTCGTCATCGAAAGCAAACGTTCCCAGCCCAGGACCATGCTCCTGGCGAGCGTCGGCCACGACATTTACCAGTTCGCTGCCATATTTAAGCGTGCGCAATTTTTCCAAAGTCAAGAATGAAGTGCCCGCGAAATTTGCTTCCATCCCCAGCACCCGGTCTAACTCAATGGGGTGGCCAACCGATTCGTGGATCTGTAGCCCAAGCTGCGAGCTTTCCAGAATGATGTCGAATACCCCTTGCGGGCATTGATCGGCGCTGTGCAAAGCGACGGCCTCTTCTCCAATGCGGCTGGCGTTCTCGACCAGCTTAAGTTCGTCAATCAGTTCATAGCCTTTGTTTTGCCACTGCCCGCCAAATGAATTTGGATAAGACCGCTTCTGAATTTCGCTGCCGGCGAAACTGTAGGCCACGTATCCCGCGCCGGTTGTGACTTTGGTCTGATGAATGTTCGCTCCTGCCGAAGAAAAGAACCACACTTCCTCACGGCGGAAATTCATATTGGTTTCGGCCAGGGTCACGCCTTTGACCAATCGGAGTTCCGAATCGATCTTCTGCAACAAGGCGAGGTTTTGTTCAATGGAAATCGAGAAGGGATCTATCTTGTGCGGCGTAGTCCACTCAGCCGTGACAGCTTTTTCCGGGACCAGTTGTACGTCTTTCTGCTTAACCTTCGCCGATGCCCTCGCAATCGCGACCGCCTCGGCCGCAGTAGCTTCGACAGATGCGCGCCCCAAATCTGCCGAAGAGGCGAATCCCCATGCGCCATCTACCAGCACGCGCACATTGAATCCTTGTGATCGCGAATCCGAAGCATTGCCGATTTTTGCGTTCTTGGTAGCGAGAGCCCGGGCGCGTTCATCGACGACGCGTACATCTGTGTAATCTGCGCCGCGTTGAGTGGCAGTATCGAGGGCCCAGGAGGCGAGGTCTTTCATGGCGGAGAATAAAATTTATCACACCAACTCAGGGCGGAGTTTCTGGTTACGAGGCAGGCGATGCTGCTTTTACTTTGCTCACAGTGGCAAGCAAGTTTTGTATTGCATCGAGCAATAGACGGGAGCCGTTGTCCACGCCCACAAGCGACTTCTCGAAATATAAGCTGGCGCCTTCGCTCAATAGCTTTTGGCGGTTGGACTCAGAAAGGCTGGTCAGCACTATTACGGGAACGGATTTTGATGAAGGATTCAGGCGCAGCCGTTGGAGAACTTCCTGGCCTGAAAGCTTCGGCAGCATCATATCCAGTAGCACCAGATCAGGTTTACTTTCCACAGCGAGCCGCAGGCCCTGCTCTCCGTCGACGGCGGTAATCACTTCATAGCCTGCCCGCACGAGCGTTCGCTCGGTTGTGATACGTAGCAGGCGGCTGTCTTCGATTAGCAGGATTTTCATGTGAAATCGCCGACACGGGCGATTCGTAGACTTCTCCAGCTTAGCTGAGAGCTGCCGCATTCGGGGCCAGTAGTTTCGCGCGGCGGGTACTCTTGTAACCCCTTCGTGACAGATACCGTCAGCCGTTGCCGAGGTGCATTGGAATGCACATAGCATCATCGACGGCATGATTACATTCCTTAAAGCCGCGTCCCATTGGGCGCCGTCGGATAGCGACTTTTATCCTTGAAATGGGTTCTAATATGCAGAGAACCAGTCCGGCGCGGGGGGCCGAAGTATGGCAAAGATAATTGAGTTTTACGTGCCTCAGGATTTTACGAAACGCCCTAAAACCTCGGGGAAACGTGGTCAGGTGATTGAATTTGTGATCCAGCCGAAGAAATCGGCCTGATAAGCCTCTCGAAACAGGCAAGTTGGTGACCGGGAGGGGAGGTCGCCCGGCTTAATCGCCGCTGACCTGGTGCTGGCTCGGGACAAAAATCACTGCCGAACGCGGTCTTCGCGATTGGCTGGCAAAGGCATGCAGCAGGGCTATTACGCTGACGTAGGCGGCTGAGATCCCTAGAGCAACGGACGTGGCAACGGTGAAGCTGACAACAAAAGCAACCAGCAAACTTCCCAAGTTCGGCCTGCCTTCCCGTCGCTCCAGCAGCTAGTAAAGAAACGGCTTAAGTCCGATCTCCACTGCTGAAACCACGGCCAAGGTGGCACCCAGGTGGCTGGACCGGTGCGCCTCTACTTTACCCTCGTTGACGCTTGCTGCTGTTTACAACTAAGATACGTGAGTAAAGCCGCGCACCTTCACTTTCCAACATTTCTGTGGACCCGTCCACGTTACCAAAGACCGGTAATCAGTCGAACAATGGCCATTAAGGAAATTTCGATCCGGGGCGCCCGGCAGCACAATCTGAAGAACATCAACGTCGAGATTCCGCGCAATACCTTGACCGTAATTACCGGCTTGAGCGGATCAGGCAAGTCGTCGCTGGCCTTCGACACGATTTATGCCGAGGGACAACGACGCTACGTGGAAACGCTCTCGGCTTACGCCCGGCAGTTTCTCGATCAGATGGAACGCCCGGATGTGGATGCGATCGACGGACTGAGCCCGGCCATTTCAATTGAGCAAAAAACCACCAGCCGCAGCCCGCGCTCGACTGTGGGAACGATCACCGAGATCTACGACTACCTGCGATTGCTGTATGCCTCGATTGGCGTACCTCATTGCCCAAAATGCGGACGAGCCATTTCTCGCCAGACCGCCGCGCAAATCGTGCAGCGCGTGATGGCGTTGACTCCGGAAGATCGCGTGATGGTGCTTGCGCCGATTGTGCGCGGACGCAAAGGCGAATTCAAAAAAGAAATGGAGAAGCTTTCTGAGCACGGCTTTACGCGCGCGCGTATCGATGGGGAACTGGTTAATCTGCAGGAGGACGCGGAGATCCAGCTTGATAAACGCAAGAATCACACCATTGAAGTCGTCGTTGACCGGCTTCTGGTGAAGCCCGGAATTGAACAACGCCTTGAGATGTCGGTTGGATTGGCCATGAAGCTGGCAGGCGGCCTAGTGCTTGTTTCGGTAGTCGGAGGGGAGGAGCAGCTTTACTCCGAGCGTCTGGCTTGTCCGGATTGTGGTATTGACGTGCCGAAACTCGAGCCGCGGTCGTTCTCATTCAACAGCACCTACGGGGCATGCCCGGAATGCCACGGCTTAGGCAGCACTTACGATTTTGATCCCGCGAAAATAATTAACGATTGGTCAAAACCCTTGCTGGATGGCGCATTAGGGCCAGGTTCGGCATCGCAGAATTTGATCCATCAGATCAAGATCGTGGCTGCGGCGTACGGAATCGACTTGAGCACGCCCTTCGAAAAGCTGCCGGACAAAATTCAAACTTTGTTTTTGTATGGCGAACCGGAGAAGCGCGGCAAAACCGGCTATCTGGGAATCTTCGGATATCTGAAGAACGCGATGGATGAGTCCAGCTCCGAAACCTACCGTGACTGGCTGATGGAGCATATGTCGCCAACCGTTTGCCCGGCGTGCCATGGTAAGCGGCTTCGCCCGGAAAGCCTGGCGGTGCAAGTGGAAGGCATGTCGATTGCCGACTTCACCGCAATGCCGGTATCGCGGGCGCTGGAAAAAGCCAGCGGCATCAGGCTTACCGGGCGCGAGCTGCAGATTGCTGGACGAATCATGAGCGAAATTGTCGAGCGTCTGCAATTTTTAAATGCGGTCGGCCTGGGCTACATTTCGCTCGACAGATCGGCAGCGACTCTTTCAGGCGGCGAAGGTCAGCGCATTCGCCTGGCTACACAGATTGGGTCGAAGCTGCGTGGAGTTCTCTACGTTCTCGATGAGCCTTCAATCGGACTGCATCATCGTGACAACGGGCGGCTGCTCAACGCGCTCGAGGAACTGCGTGATCTGGGAAACACCGTGCTGGTGGTCGAGCACGACGAAGAAACCATTCGCCGAGCCGATTACGTGGTGGATCTTGGCCCCGGAGCTGGGCGCCACGGCGGAGAAATTGTTGCGCGGGGCACGCCCGGGGAAATTATGGAAGTGCCGGAATCGCTCACCGGCGCATACATGTCAGGAGACAAGCGGATTGAGACGCGTCCCGAACGGCGCAAAGTAAATGGAAGCGCGATTACCGTTCTGGGGGCACGCGAAAATAATCTGAAGAGTGTGGATGCAACATTCCCGCTTGGATTGATCAATGTCGTCACCGGTGTTTCGGGATCCGGGAAATCCACGCTGGTGAATGACATACTTTATCGTGCGTTGGCCAAGGCGCTGTATCGCTCCCGCGAACAGCCGGGCGAGCACAAGTCAATTTCGGGTACTGAGAACATCGATAAGGTGATCCGCATCGATCAGTCGCCGATCGGGCGCACGCCGCGCTCGAATCCCGCGACCTATACGCAAGTGTTCACGCATATCCGAGATCTATATGCCATGCTGCCGGAGTCGCGCGAGCGCGGTTACAAGCCGGGAAGGTTTTCGTTCAATGTGACCGGGGGCAGATGCGAGGCCTGCCAGGGCGAAGGCCAACGGCGCATTGAGATGAATTTTCTTCCTGATGTGTACGTTGTTTGCGAAGTCTGCGGCGGACGTCGGTACAACCAGGAAACGCTGGCGGTGAAATACAAAGGCTTTTCAATCGCCGACCTGCTGGAAACTCCGGTTTCGGAAGCGTTGCCGATTTTGGAAAATATCCCACAGGTTCGGCAACGGCTGCAGACATTGGTCGATGTTGGCCTCGGATATCTGCACCTGGGACAATCAGCCGTGACGCTTTCGGGCGGCGAAGCG
>JBOGLH010000223.1:0-7883 GCA_050746025.1 Terriglobales bacterium
CGTACGTGTTAGGGAAGAGGTAGCCTTCGAGCGACTCGGCTTGCGGATCGATGTCCGAAATGAGGGCGGTGTCCGAGCTAGCAGCTTTCAGGAAGTCCTGCCGCGAGCCCAGGCCCGCCGCCTCCATCGCGGCGGCGATGTCGAACATATTGAAGCCTTCCGGAATTACAACTGTGTTAACGTACACGTCGCCACGCGCCAGCCGCTTGTGAATGGCAATGGCATTGGCGTTGTGGTCAAAAAGATATTCTCCAGCCTTGAGTGATGGCCGGCGGTGAAAGGAATGCCAGAGCACAAAAGCCTGCGCGCTGCGAATGACTCCAGCAGATTTCAGTTCGCGCGCGACTCGGCGGGTAGAGTACCCGTTGCGCAGCATGACGAACTTTTGCCCGCTCACCGGCACCGGCAGCCACAATCCCCAAGCCAGCCAGGCGGCAACGCCTATGGCGCAGAGCAGGAAAAATGTGAGCAGCTTCCGCATCGTGTCTCTAGTTTAGAGGAAGGCAGAACGAAAGCTGGTTTACCAAAGGGCTAAGGCGGCCGGGACTTTCGGGAAAGGGTGCAGTTCTCTCAAAACTCATGTTAGCTTCAACTCCTCCCAGGAAGATGTTTTCGCTTTTCCTGACGCTTTCCGCAAGGCCATGCCCAGCACAAACCCCATTCCGGCTTGCCATACGACAAACAGCGCGAAGAGCCGGCTAAGCGGCCCATATCCTGTCTCGCCATAGAGTGCATTCGACAATGTGTCTGCTGGAGTGGCACTCGACAATGTGTTGGCCGGAGTGGTGAGACCCACAGCGTGAAGGGCTGACCATATCCAAATCCCTAATGACGGGCCGAGCGCCCATGCAACTGGCGATAAGATCCCCGGCAAGACAGACCAAAAAAAGGCCTCGCGCGCGGTGCCACTGATGCTCGTCTTCGGCCGGAATAAAATGAAAGCTCCGCCTAAAATGATGAACCCGCCTACCATTCCTCCCATAAACAACGAAGTCGGGTGATATCTCTCGCGACCAGAGAATAAGAAATCGCTTATTTCTGCCGAGAAAACTGAGATACCGAAAGTGCATGCGACCAAAGCGAAAAAGCAGAGCAGCCTGCACATGCTGCGCACCATATAGCTTATTGCAAAGCAGAACGCGGTAATTGCCGCAAAGGGAATGCCCAGGTCGGAAGAGAAACTTCCGTCACAAAGCGCCGCAGTCAATACGCCCGACGAGAGTCCCGCAAGACTCAGCAACATCACAAGTTTACTGCCCTGTTTGCGTCTCCTGCTCGTTTCCTCGTCATTACCGGCAGGTCTAGCCTCAATCAACCAGGTTCCATAGCTCAACCCGGCGGCAAGAAGAATGACCCACACTTCTCGCGGAAGCGAACGCTGTAGCGGCATCAGCACGGCAATAAGAACAACGAAGGTTCCAAGAGCTCTGTGAACTCTTCGCATCGCCAATCATCCTTCAAAAACGTCGCCCGTGTTCAAAGCTTCACTCATGACAGTTTTAACTCCTGCAAAGAAGAAGGTTCCCGCTTCTCCCGAATATTCCGCAGAGTCATGCCCAACGCAAAGCCCATTCCGGTCTGCCATACAACAAACAGGGCGTAGAGCCGACTGGCAGGCCCGGAGCCGGTCTCGCCGGAGAGTGCATTTGAAAATGTGTTTGTTGGCGAGGTGACACCTGCAGCATGAAGTCCAGACCACAACCACATGCCCAGTGACGGCCCGAGTTCCCATCCAATCGGAGACAATGCACCCACCATGATGGACCAAAACGAATCCCATGCGAGCGCGGTAAGCGTCATCTCGGACTTGGACAAAATGCGAGATCCGCGGATGACAATAAATCCACCGACCATTCCTCCGATAAACAATGCGATCAAATGGTTTTTCTCCACAGTGCCGACGAAACGTTCTCCGGCCATAAGCTCCAGTATTTCTGTCAGGAAAACCGAGAATACAAAAGTGCAGCCGAACAAAACGGGCAGAATGGCTAACCTCAAAATACTGCGAGTCACCCCGGTCACTCCAAGGCAGAGCGCGACAGTTACTCCGAAGGGAATTCCGAGGCCGTCAGAAAAGTGAACATCACAGAGAGCTGCAGTAAGCACACCCGAGACCAACCCAGCCAAGGACATCAGCAGCACAAAAAGGAGAGCGCGTATTCTCTCGTCCGTTGCCGTGCGTTTGAGGATATCCCGCATTCTTCTCTAGCCTAGACGTTTGGCGTACCCAAGCCTATTAACCGAAGGACTAGCGAGCTAAGATACCTTTGCGGACGCGAACAGCGGCTAATAGGAAACCAGAGTTCCCCGTCACACCCGCGTGGTAGAATCGGGGCAGCAGTTCTCCCGAGAGTTCCCCTTTGATTGAGCTGGCGCCATCGATTTTATCGGCGGATTTTGCGCATCTGGCGGACCAGGTTGCGCGTGCGGCTGAGGGCGGCGGAACGATCATTCATGTGGACGTGATGGATGGGCACTTTGTCCCTAACATTACGCTGGGGCCGCAGCTGGTGCGGTCGCTGCGGAAGGCTACCAAGCTGCCGCTTGATTGCCACCTGATGATCGAAAACCCGGACGAGTACATTCCGGCGTTTGCGGATGCCGGGGCGGATTGGATTTCGGTGCACTTTGAGGCCTGCCGACATCTGGACCGCACCCTAAACCTGATTAAGAGTCACGATTGCCACGCCGGGGTCGTAATTAATCCGGCTACTCCGGTCGAAATGCTGAGCGAGGTCTTGGACATTGTCGACTACGTACTGGTGATGTCGGTGAATCCGGGATTCGGGGCGCAACCGTTCATTCCGAACTCTCTGCATAAGCTTCGCAAAGTCAGAGACTTGCGCGAGCAGCGAGGATTGAACTATCGGATCGAAGTCGATGGCGGGGTGGCGCTGGACACGGTGGCGAAGGTCGTACGTGCGGTAGCAGAAATTCTGGTGGCGGGCAACGCTGTGTTCAGCCACGGCGATCCAATGATTAATGCCCAAAATTTATTGAAGGCAGCAACTGAAGCAACGCTGCTGAAAGTGTAGCAATATTACAGTTCCCAGCGACGGCAGCGGCGAGCAGTGAACTGCGAGCAAGCAGGTAGAAGTTTTGCTCGAAGCTCACCGCTCATTGCTCATCGCTGATTTTGAGGATATTCATGCTGTTTTCTCGAACTACCGTGATTGCTCTAGTCGCGACGCTGGCGCTCACAACTGCGTGTACCAATAAAAAGGTCAGCAATCCCCTGGCCAAGGTCGACTCCAAACAGCCGGACAAAGTGTTGTTCGATCGCGGCATGGATGCGATGAAGCACAATCGCTTCGATATCGCGCGCCTCGACATGCAGACTCTGATCAACACTTATCCCGATTCAGAGTTCATCGCGCGCGCCAAACTGTCGCTGGCGGACTCCTGGTACGCGGAAGGTGGAACCGCGGCCCTGGCCCAGGCGGAGCAGGAATACGAAGACTTTGAGACCTTCTTCCCCAACATGCCGGAAGCGGCGGAAGCCCAGGTCAAAATCGCGAACATCCATTATCAGCAAATGGAAAAGCCGGATCGCGACTTCACCCACGCGGTGCGCGCCGAGCAGGAATATCGCAAGGTAATCATGCAGTATCCCGACAACCAGAAAATGGTTGAGGAGGCCAGAAAGAAACTGTTGCAGGTCCAGGAAGTCATTGCCGAGCGCGAGTACCGGGTCGGGCGCTTCTATTTCCTGAAGGAATCCTATCCCGCGTCCATAGCCCGCTTGCAGTCACTGGTGGACCGATATCCGCTCTATAGCAAGGCTGACGAGACATTGTTTATGCTTGGCCAGGCATACGAGGCCGAAATTGCATTAATCAAGCGGACGGATGTGCTCGAGCGTCAGCAGATGGAGCGCCTGCACAAGTTAAATGAGCAGCGGCTTAAGAGCGACGAACTGGCGCGGGAGCGCATGGTTACGGATTTCACCAACAAAGCGGCAGAAGCGTACGCAAAAATTATTACACGCTACCCCGCGATGGAACGTGCCGATGATGCTCGCGCACGGCTTGCGGCCTTGCATCAGCCGGTGCCGCGTCCCACCAAGGCGGCTCTGGCTCTGAACAAAGCCGAAGAAGCCGGCCGCGGCGAACAAACCATGTTAAGCCGCCTGATGAGCGGATTTGAAAGGCATCCGGACGTCGCTCCCGCAGTCAGAATTGGGAATCCCACTTTGACTGATCCGACGCCAGTACCTGCAAGCGACATCGTGAAGGCGGCGGGCCGTGTTGCGGCCGGAGATAAGGGCGGCGCAAATTCGCTTTCGGTAACGACCGTAAAGGGCACACCCGGACCAAACGATCCCGCACCCCGCTCGGATGACCCGGTGGCCGAACCAGCTACGACGGCTGCCGATCCTAATGCGACGCCCACCCAACCGGATCCCAATGAATTGAAGCCAACACCCGATGCTGCTGCTGATCCTGCATCCGCCGCTCCGGATCCGAACGAGTTGAAGCCCGAGGCGCCAGCTGATCAGCCAGCGCCGGCTCCCGCCCAAGTGAACGAGCTTGATCCCGGTAACGGAACGAGATCCGCGGCTCAGAATGCCGCAACTAATAACGCCGGCCAGCAACTCGCCGATGATAAAGATTTAGCCTCCAGCAAGCATAAGAAAAAGAAGGGACTGCTGCATAAAATTATTCCCGGGAACTGAAGGCTTGCCGCCAGAAAGTGCACTAAATCTATTGACCCGTCGTAACCTGTTAAACCTCTGGATTCATTGACTTAAGGTCTTGTCCAAGTTACCTTCACGGTATCTCCTCCGGATAAGGACCTCCATTGGCGCGCAAAGTACTGCTTGCTGACGACAGCGTAACCGCCCAGAACATGGGCCGCCGCATCATGACTGATGCGGGTTACGAAGTTATTACCGTCAACAATGGCTCGGCTGCCCTCAAGAAAATTCATGAGAGCCAACCTGACCTGATCGTGCTCGACGTTTATATGCCGGGCTATGGGGGCCTCGAAGTCTGTCAGCGGCTGAAAGAAAACGAAGCCACCATGAAGATTCCTGTCCTACTGACGGTCGGGAAGATGGAGCCTTTTAAAGTTGAGGAAGCCAAACGGGTGCATGCTGACGGCCACATTATTAAACCGTTCGACGCCAGCGAACTGCTATCGGCATTAACTAAATTGGAAGATAAGATCGTTCCCTCCGAGAACGGACGCGGACGTCGAGGGAAGAATGAAGCCAAGAAAGCACGGATTTTCCCAGCAGCGGATCCGGTTGCCGATTTCGATGACTCGCATACCGATCAAATAAAATATCTGGCGCAAGTAAAAAACCGCCGGCCGACCGAAGAAGTTCCGGGGGAAACCCAAGATTCTCCATTGGCGCAACCGGCGGCTGATGCAGCCCCGGCGTTGCATGAGCTTCACGTTGAAGCCGGAGTAGATGAAGCGCCCGCAGTCGCCGAAACATCTTCATATGAATCCGCCGAATCGGCGCGTCCAGTCGCAGAAGAGGAAGGCAATCAGGAACAAAGCCACGAGTCAGTGACTTTTGCTGCCGGTCCGATTTATGAACCGGAATTGGCCACGCCGGCGGCGATCGAAAAGCCATCCGAAGAATTCGAAATTCAGCGAGAGCCCGAGATTGAGCACGAACTAGAGCCCGCTCGGGAGATGAGCGGAACCCCGTTTGTCGTTGAGCCGTTGGCTGATCTCGAACGGCCGCCGATTTCTGAAATTGCAGTGACTGAAACGATAGCTGCGGCGGAGACCGAGCCCGGCCTGGTTTCAGAAGGCGGGTGGTCGGCGCCGCAGGCTGAACCTGAACCTACCCAACGTTGGGTAGCGGAAAATGTTGCCCACAGTTCTGAAGAAGGCGCTCGCTCGCTCGAAGAAGAAATGCAGCAGGCGCAAGGCACGAATGCAGTTGAGCCCAGAGAAGGTTCGAATCAGGAGCCCACACGCCGAAGTGAAGCAGAATTGGAAACCGAACAGCCTGAAATCGATTCCCAACAAGGTGCAGCATTTGCGGCCGCCGCCTCGGCATCCGAAGGATTTGCTCAGACGAATGCGGTCAGCTCTGGCAGCTCAGATTCCGAACCGCCTGCCGGGTCCGAATCCTCAGCCGCATGGGACAACTGGGAACGCATTCGCGATACCGTTATCACCGAACGTGCTGCCGAGGCCATTGCGGAATCGGCCGGAGTTATCGCCGATGCGGCCGTGTCGTCGCAGAATGACGCGCCAGCTGCTTCGTCAGCATCGGAGCCGGCGTCCGAACAAGCTTCTAACCATGATGCGCTTTCAAGCATCGTGGATAGCGTCCTGGCGGAACTGAAGCCCCGACTGCTTGCAGAGATAGCCAAGCAACTGGCACAGGACAAGAAATAGCCAGTTCTCCACAGGCTCGTCCTTTTCCCACATCTCGATAGCAAGAGTGCTGGTCTATATTCTTAGCAGCACCGACGTGTCCCGATAATTTCTTCGGCGACCTTTCGTCACAGAACCTCGGTGCCGATCACTCATGGCATTCGCCTCAGACTTCGCGCAGACCCTTAAGCAGCAGGCTGACATCGTCCGCATTGTCGGTGGATACATCAGCTTAAGGAAATCGGGCGCGCAGAACTACTCCGGCCTGTGTCCATTTCACAAAGAGAAATCGCCGTCATTCTCGGTGCATGCAGCGCGGCAGTTCTATCACTGTTTCGGCTGCCAGGCTTCCGGTGATGTCTTCAGCTTCGTCCAGAAAATCGAAAATATTACTTTTCCGGAAGCAGTCCGGGCAGTCGCGCAAAAGCTTGGTGTTCCCATGCCCAAGCAGGCCTTCAGCACGGAAGCCGAAGCCAAAGATGCCCGGCTGCGGACGGCGCTGCTCGAGATTCACGAGCGCGCCTGCTTTTTTTTTCAGGAATGCTTGCGGCGTCCGGAGGGAGCGAGGGCACGTGAATATCTGGCCGGGCGCGGACTAAACGAAGACACGATCCGCCAGTTCCGCATCGGCTTCGCCCAGGATTCCGGCTTCCTGCTCCGTGATCGACTGAAGAGCGAATTCAGCGAAGAGGTGTTGCGCGAGAGTGGGCTGTTTTCGTGGAAAGACAGCTCTCAGCCGTCAGCCGTCAGCCCTCAGCTTAAAGCCACCACTGAAAACAAAAATGGGGGAACGGGCGCCCCCGCCCGTCCAGCCGAGCAAGGCTCGGCAATCTCCGCCATGTACTCCAAGTTCCGCAACCGGGTGATGTTCCCCATCGCGAACGAAAGCGGTCGCGTCATCGCCTTCACCGGACGCACTCTCGCGATCGACGAAAAGTCCGGGCCGAAATATTTGAACTCGCCAGAGACTGCGATCTATTCAAAATCGCGGGTGCTGTTTAACCTGCATCAGGCGAAAGAGGCGATCCGCGCGCTGAATTACGTGATCCTGGTTGAAGGCCAGATGGACTGTATTTCGGTTTTCTCCGCCGGATTTCACAATGTCATCGCCAGTTCCGGCACAGCGTTCACGGCTGCGCAGGCCGCGCTGCTCGCCCGGTTCAGCAAACAGGCACTGGTTAATTTCGACCCTGATGCGGCTGGAGCTAAAGCCACTGAGCGCACACTGGGACTTCTGATTGAAGAAGAATTCGACATTCGGGTGTTGACCCTGGACGCGGGGCTCGATCCGGATTTATTCGTGCGGCGAAAAGGAAAAGACGCTTACGCCGCCGCCCTAAAAAATTCGCAGAAATATTTTGATTACCTCATTGAACGCGCGCGGCAACAATTTCCGGTGCGCAGTGCGGAGGGCAAACACAAAGCTTTGAATTATCTTCTGCCGCACATTCAGCGTGTGCCCAGCCGAATCATTCGTGATTCGGTGGCGGAAGAAATTGCGCAGAAGCTCAGTATCGATTCGCAAGTTCTGCGGCAAGAAT
>JBOGLH010000224.1:0-5615 GCA_050746025.1 Terriglobales bacterium
AGCCAATGCTGCATGGGACTGCGATTCATCCATAATTCAATTGGCTGATTCAGCGAAGTCACTGCCGCGTCGATGCGTCCGTCATTATCGAAGTCGGCGAACGCAACACCGCGATGCAAGCGAGAAACCGCGAAGTCGGGCCCGGCCTCCGCGGAAACGTCTGTGAAATGACCGGCAACATTTTTAAGCACCCGATTCGGCTGCGGTTCATTGGTGTCGAGCCCCCCACATGCGATGAAAATATCCCGCCAGCCGTCATTATCGAGATCGACCAAGCCGCACCCCCATCCGTTCCAGGGCCGGCTAAGGTTGAGCAGACCGCTAATGGCGCTGGCGTCGTCGAATCCGCCTTTGCCGTTATTTCGAAATAACTCAACCGTCTCACCGCGCAGTCCGGTCATTAGGATGTCAGGCAAGCCGTCGCCATCGTAGTCGCGGAAATCGGCGCCCATGCCCGAGATCTGACGCCCATCCCCGTTGTAGGCGATGCCGGCTTCCATTCCTGCTTCTTTCAGCTTGCCGCCTTTCAGTGTGTGGATCAGCATGTTCCGGTCATTGTCATTGGCGATAAAAATATCCGGAAGTCCGTCACCATCGTAGTCGGCAATCGCAACTCCCATTCCCTTGCCTACAAGCTTGCCTGCGACTGCGTGTGCCGAGACTTCGGTAAAGGTTCCATCTCCATTGTTGTGATAAAGCAGAACCGGCTCGGCTCGATACATGTCGGGATGGCAATACGTCCGGTCTGCGCTGTTGAGTCCGCCGCAAATCGGGTCGTCACCCGGCGTCCAATCGCAATAATTTGAGACGATCAGGTCAAGACGGCCGTCATTGTCGTAATCGAGCCATGCCGCCGCAACCGACCACAATTTGCGGCCTTGCGGGCTCATTCCACTTACGCCGGCGGCCTGGGTAACATCCGTAAAAGTGCTGTCGCCGTTGTTCCGATAGAGTGTGTTGCCGTGGACCCCGACCACATAGAGATCTTCGAAACCGTCATTGTTGTAGTCGCCGACCGCGACTCCCATCTCGTAGCCGCGGCCTTGCACTCCGGCTTTTAGCGTGACGTCGGTGAACGTGCCATCGCGGTTGTTGTGGTAAAGGCGGTTGAAAAACCCGGGATCATCTTTTTTTAGAGTTGGCAATGCTGCGCCATTTACGCAGTAGAGATCGGGCCACCCGTCCTGATCGAAATCAATCACTCCTAATCCGCCCAGCACAGTCTCCACCTGGTATTTCCGGCCGTGCGCATCGTTGCGCAAAACAAAGTCCAAACCGCACGCGGGAGCGGTATTTTGAAAAACTATCGGCCCGCTTTTTTCGGATGAAGCAAACGTTCTCGGAACCATCAGCGACAGCCCAGTTCCGCCCAGCAACTTTGCAAAGTCGCGCCGATTGAATTGACGGTTACGGCTGCGCATCGGCATCCTGGTCGCGATAGGATTTTTGCTGAAAGGCTTCGGAGAGTCGTGTGGCTGCGGCGAATGCCTCGTTCGCGTCGTCGCTGCGGCCCATTTTCTTCAGCACGCTTCCCAGCAGGTAGTGCAGGCTTCCCTTCTCGTCGGGATAGCCGTGCGCCAGCGCCGGCGCAAGATCTTTCCATGCTTCTTCTAATGCGCCGCTCTGCGCGCACGCTTTCCCGAGTTCGATGCGGGTCGATTCATTCTGCGGATCGCGGTCCACGAGTTCGCGAAGATATGGCAGCGCAGTCGAATAATCGCGCTCCTGCATCGCAATCTTTGCCAGAGTACTTTTTGCCGCCATACGCTGAGGATCGATTTTGATCGCGGCTTGCGCTGTCTGACGTGCGGCGTCGACCTGGCCCGCGGCGAGTTGCGCCTCTGCCAACCGCTCTAACACCGCGGGATCGTTGGCATCTTCAGTCAGCGCCTGCTGATATTCAGAGACCGCCATTGCAGCTTTTGCCTGAAGGCGCAGCAAGATATCGCCGCGCATGACATGCAACGGAGCCTCATCGTTGGCCGACTGCTGGATCTGCTCCGCGGTTTTGCCGGCCTCACGCGAGTAACACCACGAGAGCAAAAACATTCCGTAAACATCTGGCGCCGATTTCGACAATCCACGCTCCAGCGACGGAATCGCTCTCGGACATTCGTCAAGCTGAGCAAATGCGACACCGCGCTGAAACCAGGCGCCGGTCTGACCGGGTGGCGGCGCAGGAAGTTTGGTTAACCGTTCCCATCGTTGCTCGCGAAAGAGGGCCGATGATCCGCGCGAAACAGATTTGCTGGCAATGGCAAGATCGCAACCACTCTGCGATCTCTGCACACAATCGAAAAATTTGGCAGCCGGACCCGAAACCGCTGTCGAGACAGGTGGCTCAAGTTCCGCAGGCCATTGGCTTAAGGCGTGAGAAAGTGTTTGTGGAGAATCTTGTGCAACTGAATTGATAAGTTTTATGGCCCGTTCCCACTCAGAATCTTGCGCCGCTATCTGTGCCTCGGCGACCTTCGCCGCCTGATCATTGGAATCGGCTGCCAGCGCTTTAGCGGCGAACTCCTTTGCGTCGGCGAGATTGCCGGCAACCAAAGCGGCACGTGCCCGATCAGACCAGATGCCGGAAGCGGTTGGATCAAGGTCCGCGGCGCGCTGTAACAGCGACAATGGTGAAGCATCCGCTTCCGATTGGGCCCGCGCGCGCAAGCGGTATTCGGCGGCCAATCCTTTTTTTGAACTACGCAACAATTCAGACATGGTGGCAAAACGTGCCAGAGCAAAATCCACAAACGCCACTGCAGATTCCGAAGATCCGGGCGCGATATCCGCAGCTTTGATGTACGCTTCCGCCGCCTCTCCGTAAAGATCCTGGTGCGCATAAGCTTCGGCGAGATAAGCGAGTGGATACTCTTCTTTGGGCCGCAGGCGAGATGCCCTTTTCAAAAACGGGATGGCGGTCTTGGGTTGTCCGGTGCGCAGAGAGTCGATTCCCAGAAGCAGATTCACAAAATAGTCCTGGGGTGCGACTTCATATGCACGGTGCAACAGCGGGAGTGCTTCACTGAATTGGCCCTTCTGATGACAAGCGAAGGCTTGCTGGACCAGATCTTGCAGCTTGTTTTCGCCCGCGAAACTACACTGGGTGCCCAGCAGTACTACCACCGCGAGAACCCCAATCCCGCGCCGCATTTGTGGTCTTAATCGCAGCATGCAAACCGCCCTGATCGGTCAGGATACGACGCACGTAGCGAACTGACAAACCGGCGGGCAATTCCCGACGCTTGAATTTGTGAAGGAATGTCGGATAAACATTCAGCCGGGGTGCGCCTATCAGGTATTCTGCAAGCCCTGCACCTGGCTACGAGATTATGAAATGCATTCTTGTCTTTCTTGTTTTCGTGTTCGCATTTCCGGCATTTGGACAGAATATCCTCCCCGACTTGAAGGATGGCACCGTCATCGACGAAAAAGCAGAATTTCGACACGACGGACCACTTACCATTTCCGGACGGGTAAAACTCAAGGGCATTTCTCTTGATTTGCGTGGACCTATTACGGTGGCTCGCGGTGCGGACCTCGAACTCGACGAGGTGAAAATCAAAGTCTCTGACCCGCCAGGTTCCCCGAATGGCAGTAGTGGACTTCACTGCGAAGGCCCCGCGAAAATCCAGATTCGCCGATCGAGCATGGCTCCGGAAGGGAGCGCCCATCCCATCTGGCAGTTAAAGGGTGATCTTACCGTCGACGATTTCCAAACCAACAACTCAGAATTCCACTTGGATCACGTGCAGGCAATGCTTCAGAACTTTACTATCTTTGAACTTGAAATTTCCCGGTCAAGCCACGTAATCGGTCGTCATTTGCAACTGGTCTTTTTATCAACTCATACCAGCGACGACGATAAACTCGAGTTCTCGGATATACCTGCTGACCAATCATTCTCTCGAAAACTTGGCATGGGTTCGCTGGCCAGCGCCGATCTGACCGACACCACTGCGCATCTCTTCCTGGTATATGTTCACGGCAGCAGCGATGTGCGCATGAGCAACATCGGGCGGGCCCAGCTCGCCATTATGCCCGCATGTCAGGGTACGCTGAAACTGCCTCACGGACTTATCGGCACCGCAAAAACACCCTTAATAGTCCCCGAGCCGGGTGCTTCAAACTGTCCATTCCGCTTGCAACTGAGCGAAGTAAACGCTGACACCTGGGACGTCTACGCGGGCGGAGATGCGGACCTTACCTTTACGAATAGCGTGATTGACGAGTTGACGGGCAACGGTCATGCCAAGCTGGTAGTCCGCAATTCCGACATTTATGCCGACTGGCTTTCGTTGGGCGGCGACGCCTATTTGCAGGTCGATCATTCCACAGTTGGCGCGCTGCGGCTCGTCGCGGAACGTCCAGACCTGGCGACCAGCGAGGTCCGCCTGGCCGGGCACAGTCATGCTATTTTTGATCACTCCAAGTTCGATTGCGGGGTCGTCGCTGCCGACGATTCCACTATAGTAATCCGCAATCCGGTAACAGCACCAAAATATGTCCGTCGCTCGGGTCGAGCAAACGTGAACGAGCAATAGTAGGTCAAAGTTATGTCCAGATAAGAAAGGCAAATCGTTTCATGAGACTTAGCGTGAGCACGGATTGGTCGTACCGCGGGCTGCGCAGCGTAGTGTTGGAGAACCAATCCCTTCGCGTGATCATCTTTCCTGAAGCGGGTGCAAAGATTTGGCAAATCACATACAAACCTCTTGACGCCGACCTGCTGTGGAACAATCCGCGAATCCCCCCGGCTCGCTTGCCCGCGAACTCTCGGTATGACGACGTCTGGAGCGGAGGCTGGGATGAGTTATTTCCCAACGACGAAGTTTCTGTGATTGAAGGCGAAAGCTACCCCGATCACGGCGAACTCTGGACCGGAGAGTGGGACGCCGAGCCGTGGTCACGAGCGGACGAAGTAGGCGTTCGCCTGAGATATGTGACGCCGATTAGTTCGATCGAAGTGGAGAAGACCATCCGTCTGCCGCGTGACAAGCCGCGAATTGAATTTCAGCATCGCTTCATCAATCGCGGACGAACAGCGTTCCCGTTTCTGTGGAAGCTTCATCCAGCGATGGCAGTTACGCCGCAACATCGCATCGACTTTCCTCCCATGCAGGTCGCGCTGGAAGCCGCCTTTCCGGGAACGCTTGCTGGCGCGCCCGAACTCAGCCACTGGCCGTTGATCAAGACTGCCGCCGGTGAGATCGATTTGCGGTGCGTGACTCCGGAAGATGCCCGCCAGCTTTATTTTTTTTACGGCACACAGATGAAAGGAAATTGGTGCGCACTCACCAACACTGCTTCTGGCCTGGCATGCGGACTGCAATTTGATCCGAAGGTTTTTCCATATAGCTGGCTGTTCGCCACCTACGGAGGATGGCGCAATTACAACGTTGCGGTTCTCGAACCCTGTACCGGCTACCCGCTCAACTTTGAAGCAATGAAAGCGGCAGGACGGCACCACAGTCTTGCTCCCGGCGAAAGCTTGCAGTCCGACGTGCGCTTTCTGGTTCAGGAGGGGCTGCACAATGTTGGATCAATCGATTCCTCAGGGACGATGAGTGAAGCGGAATGACTTTAGGTTTCCCGTTGCCAAACTATGTCTTGTCGGCAGG
>JBOGLH010000225.1:0-14365 GCA_050746025.1 Terriglobales bacterium
GTTCAAGGCATTGAACGCAATTCTCGATGTAGTCTTTGGGATATACATTATGGCCGTCGGCGCGAATGATGACGTCACCCTTGGCGTGGCGGATTCCGATATTCATCGCTGCGGGCGCGGTGCCTGCGGGATTGTCAATGCAATGCAGGTGCTGGAATTCCCTACAGAGCTGATCAACGATTTCTTTCGACTTATCCGACGATCTTCCGTCAAGCACAATAATCTCGTATGACGCGGGAGAATAAGTTTGCTGCAACAGAGATAGCAGACAGTCTTCAACGTAGCGTTCTTCGTTTCTGATCGGCACGATCACCGACACACTCATGTCATTCACTTGAGTTGCCAACTCTAAGTTAACGGCCTAGTCTTCCCTCTTTGCTGCCAGGAAACAAAAATGACCGGAAAACAATAGCTTTGCTGCATTGGACCAGCCGCGGCTCTTGCCCGCAATTCGGCTCGCGAGTTCAATGACTAGGTTCAATGGCGATTCGCTCCTGAAAAATCTATCGAATACTTTCGGGCAACCAAGGGCTCGGCGCACCAACAGAGTTAGTGCATCGATACCGGGACGCATCTCGACTAACTGAAATCCTGCCTCTTGGAGTAATTCGGAAAAGCCAAGAGGCGTGTAATTCCAAAAACTGTAAGAGTGGTAGGGTTCTAGATGCGATGTTGAGCCGACGAACAGGCCTGTTGGACGTAAGACTCGGTGTACTTCTTTTAACAGTTCAGCAGGCCGGCGAACGTGCTCGAATACCTGCCTGGAATAAACCAGATCGAATGAATCCGTTTCGTAAGGGATTTGGACACCGTCGAAGGTCCGGAACTCGGCATCCGCTCTGGTCCGTCGCATGACTTCCGGTGAGCTCTCTATGTCCAGGCCGACCCACTTCACCTCTTCTATTTTTTCACGAAATAAATCAACCGAATCCCCTGAGCCACAGCCTAAATCCATAACCCTACGGAGGTCTTTGTGAGTCGCAAAGAGTTGGCGAAGGCAATGTTCCGCCGTAACTTGCCGGCTATGATCCATAGGAATGTACGGCTGGAGCGGAAATGACGCTCGTTTCTCCCTTCTGTTAAATTCACCGACCTGCGTCGTAATCATAAGGCGAGTTTCATACCAGTTGGTGAGATCGATAGCAGTGGGCCGAACCCACAACGGAATCGTACACTCGCTCCATTCGTCCGGCGTTCTCTAACCATTCGTAATTTTCTACAACTAACCTTCGTCCGGCTCGTCCCATTTCGTTCCTGAGCTCATCGTTTTCAAGCAACGAAAGGAATGCGGCAGCAATCGCCTGAGGATCTCTCGGCGGCACGACAAAGCCAGTTACTCCGGCCTTGACGACCTCCGGCAAGCCACCTACATCGGAAACTACTACGGGAAGTTCACAGGCGGACGCCTCGACCACAGCAACCCCGAAGCTCTCGCTATCCATGACCGACGGGGCAGCGAACACAGAGAGACGGTTCAACACATCTGGAACTTGCGCATGAGACACAAACCCCAGGAATTCTGTCTTCGCTGCTATATCAAGTTCACGCGCCAGTCTCTCTAACGGGTTTTTCAAGGAACCCTGCCCGGCGATCACCAGACGAAGGTTTCTCGGCCCGGAATACCTCTTGTTAAGTAAGGCGAATCCGCGAATCAGGTACTCGATCCCATATTTCGGCTCAAGTGTTTTTACAGTTCCGACGACAAACTCACCCCCCGGGACGTGCCCCTCCCCTGGTCTAAACACGCTGCAATCAACACCGAACGGAGTTACTGTAATTGGGCGATTGCATAATTCGTGAGTTTCGCGGGCCATGACGTGACTCGTTGAACAGACATGGTCGGCGCTATTCAGGTTTAGTTTCAGTAGGCGGCGGTGCAGGGCGGACGTTCGCGGAAAATCGAAGACGTCACTTCCCCACACCGATAAAATGTACGGCCGAAATCCTGACAACCTGCCCAGGGTACCGTACCCGGTTGCATAGTGCGCGTGCAGCAGGGTCGGCTTTATGTTCGCAATCAGGCGACGAATTTCACGCGCAGCAAGAAAATATCTCAAGCCGTTGCCTAGTCTCGGTCGCAGCTGATGAAAGTATACGTTGGGTGACAAGCATGGGCCGGGCTCAAACGAAATCACATGTACCTGGTGGCCCCGAGCGACAAAGTACTCCGCCCACTTTGTAGTGTGCGTGACGTTCGCACTCGCTAGATAGCAAATGTTAGCCATCCCAAAATCGTAAAATCTCAGGTAGATCAGGCATGCGCGGCTTAGGGTCGCAGTGAGGCACCGCTGGCGGAGTTTTCCTCTGTTCTCATCCAAGAAACAAACAGCGGAAGGAGGCAAAGCGTCCGCTGATATATAAGAACGCTGTAGCCCACCTCGAAGAGCAACACCACAAAAAGGAACCGCACAGACGTTCGAAGATTAAGGCATCGCCTCAGGAAGTACCACAATCCGCCATAGATCAGAAGTACGAGGGGAGCTGAACCTCGGACGAAGTCCTGCAATATTCCAGAGTCGCCGAGCATCATATCGGGGTGACCACTCACGCCGATGGGAGAAAAGGGATGGTCGGAAACATAGACCATCGCGTCGCGCATGTTCCCATTCCGAGAAAATCGTCCCCAGAACCCGGACCGCGTCTCGTTGTTGGTGTCGAGCCAAAAGGTTTGTGCCGTCTGCCAGCCGTCACTTACAGCGTCGCGGACGTCCCGCGGTGTGAAGGCCCACACAGCCAAGGCCAGAAGAACCGCAGCTGTTGCGGTTATGCGGGGATGCAACGACGCCGAGGTCCACGCAATTTCGGCGATTGCTAAAGCCGCCATAGCCAAGGAGGTGTGTGAGGTCAGGGCAATGCACAGGGCCACGTGGCCAAGCGCACAGAAAAGCGAAAGGTAGCTTCCTCTTAGACGGAAGTCCCTCCAGTTTGCCCAGAAAAACAAATAAAGAAAAAAACCCGCGATGGAATGGGATGCAAACGTCAGAACAGGTTTGTGTAGCGCCAGCATCGTTGGTAGCAGGTCGGCATAAAAATCGTTGTAATGCGAAATAAAAAACGAGGTTAAAGGTTCGAAGCCAGTAACGAGGAACGTCCCCAGAACCAGGTTTAGCAGGCTGGCAAAAGTGAGACCTACACGAGTTTTAGGAGGATCAAGCGAGAACACAAATGGCAATGCGACAAAAACCGGAAGATTTCCCATACCAATACGCGGCATGTTGTGAATTCCAAAAAGGAGGGTGAATGCGATCAGCACAACAGTCACCAGAAAAACACCCATAAATGAGTTTTCGGATATTCCGTATTTGTAGGCGACCCAGCCAACTAATGTGCAGGAGAATGCGAAGTGGGCATACAGTAGTGCGTCCGAAGGATTGCCGGCACTCGATGACGGAAAGTAGATTCCAATTAGAAGCAGCAGCCATGGCAGATACTTCATATTTGTTTGGGGCATTAACTGAGCAACCGGTTCTATCGACCGCCTTTGATTCACGAATCCGCCCGTAACGCAGCTCTTCCGGCCGCCCGGTACAGTCTCTCTAAGTCGCAGTGTATCCAGGACAGAAACCAACCTATGGCTCCTCCACAGCTAACGCGGGGGGTCGACGACCCCAATGACTGCCGGAAATGTCGGCGCGAGAGTTCCCACTCGCGATTGAGCAGGCACAGCCGGCCGAGGGCGTAGTGGGTGGCACAGTCGACCGAAAGCCAACTATCCTGGATCTTTTGTCGATCCAATTCGGTTAGCGAAAATTCGGGCTCGGTCATCAGCGCGCTGCGAAACTGCTTGGCTACCCTCAACATTTCCTGACGATGCTGCATGGTCGCGGACTGCTGGTGCATGCGCCGGAAACCCACGACTTCACTGCAGTAGTGAAACTTTCCCTTCGGCGAAAGCCTGATAAAAGTCGGGAAGTCGACATACCCCAGACCTGGCACATACTGAAAACCACCGATACCTCGCAGGGCTGCCCCGCGAAGGATGACAGCGGAAGCCGGAATTAGCGAGTGCCCTTCGACGGTTAACATGTACGGCGCCGATGCAAGGGGTGGATCGTTGTGGAGAATTCGCGCCGGCAGTTTTGTTCGCCGACGAGCGGTCCTGCTCATCCGCTTGGCTGGTTTGCCGTCGATATCGGCTTCGCGCATTTCGCCGTACGCCAGCACGACAGAGGAGTCCTCAAAGGCAGGGACCATTAGCGATAGCTTCTCGGCGGGCCAGAAGTCATCGCCTTCCAGGATGGCGATCAGCGATCCCTGGGCCATGCCCAGGGCCCGGTTATAGGTGTGGGCCAGCGCCTCGATTCCTGCATTCTCCTGATGGAAGTAGCGGATTCGGGGATCGTCATATCGACGAACAATTTCCGCAGTCCTGTCTGATGATCCGTCGTCGATGATAATCTGTTCCCAGTTAGAGTAAGTCTGCGCCAGCACGCTCTCTATGCACTGAGCGATGAAAGCTTCGTGGTTGTAAGTCGGTGTAATGATGCTGACTAATGGCGAGGACATATTAGAAATAGTTTGCTACGACGCAGGCGCGCTACGAAATATCCTTACCGCCGCGGTCAGTCCGGGCTTTTCCCGCTTGTCGATAATCAAAACCCACACCGCAGCAAAATAGATGAATAAAGAAATCACTCCGGCCGAGAGGCGAATCCAGGGTAAGTTTAGAGTCAGGCGGATGGTCAGCAACGCCACTGCCAAAACCAGGGTCAAGGCCAGAGTGCGGCGAAAAGAGGCCGTCCACAAGCCCCTCAGTGAGCAATGACAGTATTTCCGAACGGCCCAGAATAAGAGTCCGGCATCGAGAGCAAAGCGCAATGTACTCGCCAGGGCCGCGCCGGCTATTCCCCAGCGGGGCACGAATACGAAACAGAGAGCCAGATAAAAAGGAAGTTCGAGTAAATGGAATTTGCCGGTTAGATCTGGCCGACCCACAGCCTGCAGCATGTTATATGGGACATATGCCATCCCGTTGGCCAAAGCTCCTAGCGCGAGGATTTCGATAACTGCGACCGCCTGCCGGGCAAAGCCAGTTCCCATCCATAACGTCAGGACGTCGGAACCGAGTAAAACCAAAAACGCGATTCCGGGTAGGAGTATCAGCAATAAATAGCGGACGGTCCGCTCATATAAGTGCTGCAAGTGGGCTTGCTGGCCATCGAGACCACGCTCGCTGAAGGCAGGGTAAAGCGTGCTCATCATGCTTGAAGGGATCAAGCGCAGCCGGGTCATCACTTCATAGGGCACGGTATATAGGGTTACGGCGCCGAGTGAAACAAAAGACGCGATCAGCATGCGATCAAGATAGACAAGAACGGGACTGATAAGTTGTGACACCGTGACCCAGCTGCCAAAGCGGAGCAGCTTGAAAATCGTGCTGGGGCCGGCAGGCGAGGGCTGGTGAAACCGAGGCAGCATTCGGGACAGCAGGACGCCGTAAACAATGGTGGCAATCATCCGGGCTGCAACCGTGATACCGACCACCCATGCCAGACCGAACCCCCTCCAGGCAAGCAGAACTGCGCCAGCCCACTGCGCGGTCGTGGCCGCGGCGTTCACCGAGTTGATCCAACCAAAGCGCTGATAAGAGCTCAGAATCGCGCGCAGGATGCCCTGCACTAAAAGCACCGGAACGGCGACGCCGACAGCATAGAAGGTCAGAAGCGCCTGGTGTTCCAGGGCCGGCGAGACTTTAAAGACGGAATGAATCAAGTAAGGCGAGAGTAAGACAACCAGGAGTCCGCCCAGCAGGCCTAACGAGAGATTCGCAATAAACGCGGTGCGAACCACTGACCGCACCGACTGGTCATCTTCTCCGGCAAGGTGCTCCGAAACGAACTTGGTGGCGGCGCGGTTAACGCCAATATCAAGGAAGGTAAGATAGCCGATGACAACCCAGGCCAATGAAAAAAGACCGAAGGCCGTCTCTCCTAGGAAAGCCACCAGCTTAGGCATCGCCACCACTAGAACAAGAAATGTCCAGCCCTCTGCAAGCACATTGAGAGTGGCATTTCGCGCCAACAACGATGAGGCGGTGAGCTGAGTCGCAGGTTTTTTAACCTCGACTTTCTCGGCAAACTGAACTGATCCAGTGATACTCAGCCTCTTCCTTATTTAAAGCACTCGATTTTGGCTTACCGCTGGGGTCTGATCCGCTTCCAGACCTGATGACTTTTTGCCTGAAACCGGGAACCATTCGGCGTCGCCCAAGGCATATGCGAATTGATCGTCGCGAAAACTTCTTCAGCCAAGACTTTGTGTTGAGCATTGGGCGAAATCTCTGCCCATCGAGATTTTGCCGCTACCCAAACGACCGCGCAGGCAAAAGTGAAGATCAAGCCAAGCACGATGATGACGAGGCGCGGGGGGAATGATTTGTGCTCGGGCACGTCCGGCGGGTCGAGCACTTTAACGCTGGGAATTTCTTTGGCCTCTGAGACCTTGGCCAGTTCATATTCCTGAGTCAGGGTCTCGAAGACCACTTCCTGGACGCGCGTCCGGCGATAAAGATCGGCATAGGGCACCCCGAGAAGCGGCAGCTTGCGGATCGACGGGTAAAGATCGCCGTTGTCGGAGGCGGTGGCATCGCCGCCAACCTCCTGCCTGCCGCCAAGCTTCTGCAGTTGGCTTTGCAGCTCTGAGATGCGGGCGCGCAGGGAGCGCACGCGAAAGTTGTTGTCCGAGTAAATCTGCTTCAAACCCTGCAGCTCTGACTGCGCGGCGATGAGCTGGCCTTCAAGGGCAGCCGCGCTCTCAACCATGGCGCGGCCCTGCTCCTTAATGTCTATGGCTCCGCTCTTGCTGGCAAACTGGCTGAAATCTTTTTCTGCGGCTTCGAGGTCCTGCTTAACCTGCGTGAGCCTCTCCTCGAGAAAAACCCGCTCGCGGTGCGCGGACGAGGTGCTCAAGTTGCTGACAACCGTGTTGAGCTCGGCGACGTATTCGCCGGCTATAGCGGCGGCGCGATTGGGATCGTTGTCGGTGAGGGTAATGGTAATAATGCCGCTCTTGCGGTCCGCGGAGATCATGGTGCGGGTGGCGAGGATCTTGCGAGTTTTGTCCCAATGGCTGGTCCCGTATTCTTTCCTAAGATCAAATTTGCTGATGAGATCGTCCTGCACGGTACGGCTTCTAAGAATTCCGACGAACAGGTCACCGGAGCTTTTTAGTCCCAACATGTCTCCGGCCATTCCGCCCAGCGAACCGGGGACTTTGGTCGCTAAGGTAGCGGCCAGCATCATGCCGGAACTGGATTGATCGTCGGGAGGCATTAGAACGGCAGTGGATTCATAGCGCTTCGGTATCAGGAACGCGACCAACGTGAAGAGCACCAAACCGTAGATCGAAACACGAAACAGGAAGCGGCGCTCTTCCCAAAGCAGTCGCAGCCGGTCAACCGTCCGCTCGCGAGCCGCGGCTTCATCGTTGTCGCGAATTACTTCCCCAATCGCAGGACGATCGATGATTTCGCGCAAATCGTGGTCGGGAATCGTCTTCATTCGGTGGCTACTCAAGGTCTCTGGCATCTCGTTATTGGCCTTTTCTGGCTGAGGTATTTGAATGCGGCCAGAAAGTTAATTGGATGGAGGCGGTGGTATCCGATTGCGCTGTGGGCGACAGCACCGGGAAATTCCAGGTCTCACGCTGGATGAATCCGGAGATTCCCAATGTGTGAGTCAACATCAGATCAGTTCGAAGATTGAAATCCTGTAGCGTGCCGCCCTGCAAGAATGCCTTGTCAATGCTGTTGTGGCGGTAACCGAATTGAATGTTGCTTCGCGGCGAGAATCGGTAAATGATCCATCCCTGCTCGCCCCGGCCCCGGCGCCCGATCCAGCTGCCGATGAGATTGCCGTTGTTGGTATAGCCGGAGTGGTAGCGCTCGTCCCAGTAAAAGGCGCCCCGTCCGAAATGCGAGGGCACGTTCATGTCATTGGTGATACCCTCAATGCGCAGATCGAGCTTGGGAATTTTTGGGACGTGGGAAAGATAAACGCCGGGATTGATGGCAGGACGATTCGAGCCGAGCGGAGAGTATTCGTCGATCACCATTGAATCCGCATAAACCGTTAGCCAGTTTCTCAAACCAGGCACGCGATAATTGAAATCAAATTCTGAGAGACGCTTAGCTGGATTGCAGCACTGGCCTATCTGACCGTTGTGGTAGTAGATCGTTTTCAAAAAATTTCCCCAAGTAAAAGGATTGCCCTGCCCTCCGAATTGGGCGGTGAATCCAATTCCGAATTCCAGGTTGTCGGTGGGATGAAAGCTGAACTTGGTGCCATGCACGAAAGGCTGCGACGAAAGATTTGGTCCATAAAGAACCGGCGAGAATTCCCAGCTCTGACCGCTCAACCGTCCGATAAAAAACTGCGAACGCATCGGTCCCAAGAACTTCGAAATCAATGGCACTTCGTAGGGGGAGACGGAATCGATGCGCAACATTGTCATCGGCTCGGCGTTGTCGCTGAATAAAAATGGGCCGGCCTCGGAAGGCCCCAGCCACAGGCTTTGCTGGCCAAATGTGACTTGAGTATTGTGAAAGGTCAGGGCAAAGGTGCTATCGAGCAGTCGAAAACGATTGAGCTGCGCAGTTCCATTGGCGAGTGGCAGCGTCGAGTCGATGGCGGCTGTAGCCTGCAAAACGCCGAGCGGATCGGATGCCACTGCCGGCGTATGCTGATATTCGCCCTGCACGGAAATCGACACCGGTCCGGCTTCCGCGTGAGCAGTCAAGCCGCCGACAGCATTGAAACCTTGACCATATGGGCGTCCATAATCATTAATGATGGTTTGGCCGAAGTGGTAGCCGTCGCGGAGCGGAGTGCCGGAAATTTGCGTGGTGCGAGCATAGATAGAATCGAGACTTATGCCCAAGTTGGCGGCTCCGTCGAAACGGGCATTTTCAAAGGAAAACTCGTCTGAGAGATCGTTGTAGATATGTGCCGCCTGGCTATTCTGGTCGGATTCATCTTCGATTCGCTCTCCGGCTTCCTCCAGCATGCGGGCGCATTCCAGGCGGGTCCACGGACGAATTCCCAAATACCCGCTCTTGATGTAGCCGAGCGCAATCAACCGCTCGATCGCCGGATAGATCCAGCTGTCGAGCGGGACATCGGGAGATCCCATATTTTCAGGGTTGCGAGTTGCGTTTCCGGATTTCTCCGGCAGGACGCTGCCCCACGAGGAGCCGCCTAAATCAGAGTCATGATGGGCGCGGTAAACCTGCCGGCCAAAGTACCATCCAAGCGCGCTCCCGATGATTACGTCTGACGGAAAATGTTGCTGGCCGGTGACCCGGGTTGCGCTGACGCCGGTGGCTAATCCGTAGGCAAGAATTTTGGTGAGCGTTCCCGGATACTCGTGTGCCATCACGCTGGCAATCGACCAGGCGATGGCGGCGTGCTCCGAAGGAAATGAGCTGCCGCTTTGGAAGAATGAGCCAGTTCCATTTTGCTGATAAGGCCGTTCGCGCCGCGCAATGTTCTTTATGAAATAAGAAATTGCGGTGCTGTTGATCGCGGCCTCGCCGCTAAGCAACCCGGCTTCTGACATTTGATCGTCGTTTCTGACATGGCCCAACAGAAATGATCCGGCACCGGCACCGATCAAGGAGTAGGTCGCATAATTCGAAAAAGTCTTGCTGCGGTTTACTTCACCCAGAGGGATCTGCGTCGAAATCCAACTGTCACCTTGGACAAATCCGGCGGTCACGCCGGCGAAAGGCACCATCCACTCGAGATCCTGCTTATGAAAGTGCATCGGCGCTAGCCAGAAACTTTTCTGATCCTGCACGAGGTGGTCGACAAATGGCAGCATTAAATGATTGTTAGGGTCGGTACCGGGGACCAGCAGGCCAGTTGCATCTTGATCGCTGGGTTTCACAGGCGTCGAAATCACGCGCTCCTGCGACCGGGATTCAACTGCGGACGGCGCATCCGGCATTGCATTTGCGACCGACTGGGGCGCACTTACGTCCTGCGCCCACATGCCTGAATTCAGGATTCCACTGATCACGAGAAATAACGCCAACAAACAATTCTTGTACATCGCAATGGAACCGGGCTAGAAGCTTCTTCCGACTTGAATCGCAACCCCAATCGCATAAGCCAGCTGCGCCGATTCCAAAGTCTGTTTCCATTTGGTTGTACCGCTGAATGCCTTCTCCGGCACCATCACCAGATCTCCGGGATGCAACGCCGCTCGATCCACTCCTCCGCTGAATAGCCCGCTTGCCCCGCCTGCAACCGAACCATCGGCGCGAATCACGAAGACCGCCTTCTTATTTGCGCTATTCGTAGGGCCGCCCGCTTGCCGCAGGTACCAGCCCGCATCTTTGCCAGGTTTGTAAGTAACAGCGGTTGGGTTATAAACCGATCCTTCAACCATCACAAAGTTTGGTTTTTTGGGAATGAAAATAACGTCTCCCGCCCGCACCTGAATGTCAGCCGGCGTGTTTTCCCAATGTTTAGTGTTCGGAGTGATGTGAATCACCAAGCGTCCTGAGGGCGGCGAGTTCTGGAGCTTCTGCAGAGCGGACTGCCACTGATTCACGGCAGCTTCTTTGGCCATTTTTTGGTCCGTATCTTGGTCCGGAATTAACGTGAGGTTTGCGCCATCGATGCGCACTTGTCTGATGAGTTGCTCACGATTGTCTTCTTCCAGTTGGCGGACTTGTTTGCGTTCAAAGACAACTCCATACGGATAGGCATCGTTGCGGAATCCGCCTGCGCGTTTCAGAATCGAACTGAGACGCTCGCCTTCCTGAATGCCGTATGTTCCGGGATGCATTACCTCGCCTTTAAGCGCAATGCTCGCGCCGACATCATTCCATCCGGCAATCTGCTTGATGGTTAGAACGTCGCCGTCATGCAGTGCCACATTGGTGTCGGGTTCGCCAGCCATGGCTTTCGCAATCGGAACAATGACACTTTCCCCGGCCACGCTGGTCCCCTGCACCAATTCATAACGCGTTAGATCAGCAGTCTCGGCATATGCGCCGCGTTTGAGACCTCCCGCAACCCGAACCAGATCCGTCGCCGTCATGCCCTCGCCTAGTGGATACTTCCCTGGCCGTGCCACTTCTCCCTGAACTACTACCGTCGGGGGATCAACTTTGCTCAAATCGCGATGAACAAAGATGCGGTCTGTGGGCGCGAGCAAGATGTTGTCCTTCGCGTCACCCGCGAGGGCCTTCTGCAAATTCACGCTGATGACTTTTAGCTTGCCATCCTCGGTATGGCGAAACACTTGAGCGTCGTCGAGTTCGGCTTCTGGAGTAGCGCCACCTGAAAGATAAATTGCGTCGCGCAGATGGGTCGTTCCATTGGTGACGTGATCGCCAGGATCGCGCACTTCGCCGCTCACCGTGACCTCCGGCTGATCTTCAAAATCGTAGCGACCGAAGATGCGCACGGTATCGAACGGCTTCAACGTCAGGTCATGGTCTTTGCCTGCCAGTGCGTTGCCCAGATTGAAAGCGAGCACTTCGGGAGTATAGTCGGGTGCTTTAAGCCGGATTATTTCTGCATGTTGCTGGTAGGGCTCTGGAAGCAGATCGCTGTAAGAGTGGATCAGGTCTGTCAGCTTCATTCCATCACGGTATGCATATTTGCCGGGATGGAAGACATGGCCATCGAGATAAACCGTTTTCTCCGAGTAAGGAAGAATTGGAGAAATTCTGATTTTGTCGCCGTCCTGCACGGCGAAATCGTTCAGCGCCGTGTTTATCGCCTGCACATCGTTGCTCTCTGGCATATCGAGTTGCAACATGGTGTGGGCTTGGTGAGCGACGACACGCTCGACTTCAATATGGCGATAGGTCCCTGAAGTAAGTACGCCGCCGGCAAGTTCGAGAGCCTGGGCCAGAGTTTTTTCCTTGCCCAACTCGTAGACAGCTGGGTGAGTAACCATGCCCTCAACGGTGACTTCAGCCCCCATCGGTGGCACCTGAATGGTGTCGCCTGACTGAATTCGGGCGAGATCCTGATGGACACCATGAATAAGTAGGTCGTAAGCATCGACTTCCTGGACCAGATCCTTACCTCGGTATAACCGAAGATGGCGGAGAGAGCCGCGCGAAGTCGGACCGCCCGCCACATAAAGTGCGTTTAGTAGCGTCGATAGCGAACTGATGTCATATGGGCCGGGATTTTCCACTTCGCCTACCACGTACACGCGGACACTGCGAATGCGCGAGAGCGACACATCAGCTTCGACCTCGTGAAACTGGGTGCGTAGCGCAGCCTGCACAATGCGCTGAACATCCCCCAGGGTGCGCCCGGATACTTCTACCGTTCCTACCTCGGGTAATGCCAAGCGACCGGACGGATCAACGACCCGCTGCAAGCGCCGTGCTACTCCGCCCCAGATATCGATACTCAGGCCGTCGCCTGGACCGAGAACGTAGTCAGGGCCCGCCGGCAAGTCCATAGGTAGCTTGTCGAGGTTTCCCGTTCCATTGCGGAAAATGCTCGCCCCGAATTGCTCGATGATCGCGGGACGCGGTGACACCTGCGAATACAGATCGTACAAAGACGGAATGTTGGCGTAGGGATTGTTTTGTCGCCGAATTTGCGGACGATCGAGATTGAAATCTTCCGGCGAAGGAAGGCGTCGACGGGGAAGGTCCAGCTTCGCCTGCAAATCCGAGTCAGTAGATCTTCCAGAGAGATCGGTTGATGGAATTTGAGACGAACCGAGAGAGCCGAGGTCTGCAGGATTAATCGGCAAAGAACCACCGTAACTCGGGATCGGTGAAGTTCCGGTTCGGCCCCGCAGGGCTGCGGCTCCATCCAGCGTCGTCATATTAAGGCCCGACGTCGAACTCGCGTTCAGAAGCCCCGGAAGCTGGTCCGGGGAAATTCGGCTCATCATGCTGGAGTCGGATACATATCCAGGATCCGTGCCCAATCCATCGTAGAAATCCTGATTCTGCTGCAACCGCGTCATTTCAACCCGGCGCTGCGAATTCTCCAAGCTGGGACTGGATCGAGGAGCCATTGGCGCGGCCGGTGGTGTCTGATTCGGTAGTTGCTGGTCGGGAACCGCATGTTCGACATCCTGTTCATGCTTTGTCCAGTAAGCATCTTCCTGACTATCGGATTTCGACGGGGTTGGCGCAACAGGCGATGCCGTTCGGATCACCCCGTGTTGCGCGTCCTCCTCTTGCTGCCGCTCAATCTCTTTAACGGTGGGCTTCGCCCTCACATAGGCACGATCTTCGATTTCATGGGTGGCAAGCACACGGATTTTATGGTCCTCGATCAACAACTGGAACAGGGCTTCATCGGTCAGGTCCTCGGGATCGAGTATCCGGCCTTGTTCGTAAGCTTTGCGCACCAGCATTTTCTTGACCTGCAGAAGTAGGCCGGGTTCCTGGCGCAACAATTCGATAATCTTCTCCGGCGACAGCGCAACCTGCAGTTCGGCTGCTTGCTCTGCCCGCGACTTCACGGCCATCGATTGTGCGTCATAGCGCTGGTCCTGAGTCTGAGCTGAGATACTGCCAGCTCCAATCAGACCCACCAACATTGCTGTTGTCAGAAATTGCACGTTTCGCGCCGCAAGCTTACCTAACGTATGCGTACGCGACTTCCAGCCTGTTATCTGATTCATCACCTTCTCAACCTCAGTTCTCCGCATCGACAAGACCACCCGGATAATTTCAGACTCCTTCCAGGTCAGTGCCGTCTATCTCGAGAGCCACAGATCGCATGAGCACTTCGACGGAAATCACCACGCGGTACTTGTCCTTTTTGCGCGCCAGTATTCCTTCTGCTCCAGCCATAGGGCCGCGCACCACTCGGACTTTTCTGCCTACCCGCAAATAAGGGCAGGGTTCGGCACAGACCTCGTTATCAAGCGCATTGCGCAGGGCTTCGATCTCCGGCTCGGGCAGCGCCGCCAGCTTTCCGTTAAAGCTGACCAGGTTCACCGCTCCGGGGGTCTTCAAAACCTGCAATTTGTTTTGCTCTTCGATTCTTACGAAAACGTAACCCGGAAACAGCGCCAGCTCAACTTCCTTGCGTCGATCCTTCCAGCGGTGCCACGTCCGGTAGAGAGGAAGAAAATTCTCGACGCAACGCGATTTCAACTGCCGCGCCACCACCTTCTCGTGACGAGGATTGGTGTACAGCGCATACCAGTGCGGCACTGGCTTTCCAAGATCCGCAATTTCAGCTGATAACAGAGCGTTTGTCATGAGAATCGTGAGCGTCTTTTGCGCCTTCTGCTTACAGCTTCGCCACCTCACTTACATCGGCCTTCGTGAGATGGCCACAGCCTAAAGTTTTTTAATACAGCTACTTACAATGTGACACTAACAACCGAAAGCCAGCGGTTCACACCGCTACATCACTCTCAA
>JBOGLH010000226.1:0-21362 GCA_050746025.1 Terriglobales bacterium
TCCCGTTCCATGCGTTCCATGTGTGCCATGTTGTGCGCGTGCGCTACCGGCACAGAAAGCTCGACCGCGGGCGATGAGATCAGCGGCGTGGTGCCTCCGGCGTACCACACAGGCTGCGTATAAGTCCCGCCCAAATTCCCTGTGACATTGGAAAGCGTGCCGTTGGTCGCGCCGGCAGTCAGCCCATATGTGGCGTTGCTGGCACCGACCGGGGCCGCCGAAACGGTCTGTAGCGAAACCTCGGGTGCGGTTAAACGCGGAATGTAAGGAGCGCCGCAGCCGTCATATCCGACGTTTGCCGGAACAACCTGGCCAACAGCTGCACCTGAGAAAAACGCAGCAGCACACAGAGCAATGAGAATACGCATACTACCTCCTGGGGCACAGCTAAAAACTTTCTAGCAGGTGAGATGCCAGTCGGTATTGATATGTGTTCGCGATCAGAGATTTACCGGTGTTTCTCCGAGAATTGCCTGAAGGGTTAGGCTCACCCACGATTCTTTGCGCAAGTGAAGTGCAAAGCGTTGCGCAAAAGCCGCAGCCAGGTTGCGATGCGTCATAATTTTCAGTTTCCAACGTACCGCGCGTACAAGCTGCGTGCGAGAGCCGTATCTGTGGTGCCTTTTATAATCGCGCGGCCGTCCGGGAACAATGTCATTTCGTACGGTTCTTTCCAAAACTTCAGGATGAAGTCGGTGTGGCGGACGCTGCCGTGGGGTTGAAGACGTTTGCTCATATCGTCGAGATTCACCGGGCGATGATGCTCGTGAATTTGTACGGAATTGCGTCCGCAAAGCGTAATGTGAGGCCGACGATCCCCAGCAAGGTGAATAAACTCCCGTGATCCGCAGGTGCGGCAACCCGGGCGAGGATTGCTGGCGGAGATTTCTGATCGCTGATTGAGCCACAGATCGTGAGACAGGAGTGTTTTGCGAAGCTGCTGTTGTGCACCCGTCAGCAATTTCAGAGCTTCAGTCGCAGCGATTGAAGCTGCCAGGTTCACCGCTGAATTCAGGATACCGGCAGTATCACAGGTCTCCACCATTCCCGCCGGCGCTTCAGGAAAAACGCACGCCAGGCAGGCTGTTTTGCCGGGGAGTACGTTCATCGTGATGGCATAGCTGCCCACGGCCGCGATGTAAATCCAGGACAGAGAATTTTTGACGGCGTAGTCGTTAATCAGGTATCGGGTTTCGAAATTGTCGGTTCCATCCAAAATCAGCTGAACACCGGTGAGCAGTTGATCTGCGTTCTCGGGCGTCAGGTCACTGACGTGCGGTTCGGCCGCGATTTGTGAGTTAAACTGTGCGATTTTGCGGCAGGCCGCGATCGCTTTAGGGACCGAATCAGCGGCATCCGCCTCATCGAACAGCACCTGTCGTTGCAGGTTGCTGGGCTCAACGTAATCGCGATCAATGATCCGCAGGCCGCCAACTCCGGCCCGGGCTAGTAACGAAGCCAGAGCCGAACCTGTCGCGCCGCAACCCACAATGGCCACACCGGATTCCAGGAGCTGCCGCTGCCCCGCAGCACCTATGCCGGGAAACAGGATCTGACGCGAGTATCTTTCCTCCAGTCCGGGTTTCATTCAAAAGACCTTTCACTGCTGCAGCGCACACCAATGGTTCGCGAACCATCGCGTCTATCCTAGTTATGCCGTGCGAGATTTATTATAAGTGGCGATGGCACGAGAGTTGCGCGATCCGCATCGCCGCGCGCATTGAGCTGTTCAGCTTTCCTAAGGACAACGTAGGAGCGTTTTTGCCGAATCTGGCTTGGAGCCGTGTGTTCGCGGTGCTGGCGATTGCCACAGCGCTTTCAGCGGGAAAAGTGTGGGCGCAGGCTGGTACCGATAGATCTGCTAGCGCTCAGACCGAGATTCAAAAATCCCAGGACGTATCGCAGTTGCAAGCCGACTGCATCGGCGGCATAGTCGAGCAGATCAGTTTCCCCGGCGTGAACCCGAACGACCAACAGATGTTCCGCGACATGCTTCCGGTCAAGGTAGGGAAGCCACTCGACCGCGAACAGATTCAGGAGAGTATGCGCATCCTGTTTGGGACCGGTCGATTCTCTGATCTGAAGGCCGAATGTGAGCGAACGACTGCCGGGAAAGTGACGCTTTCTTTTCCCAACACTGCTAAATACTTCATCGGCTTGGTGCGGGTTGACGGCGCTCCCGGCCATCCTACAGAGTCGCAGATCGCAAACGCTTCAAAACTGCAATTGGGCGAGCCGTATGCTTCAGAGAAGATCAATCGAGCGATCGAGAACATCAAAAGGCTTCTGCAAGAGAACGAGTTTTACAATGCCAAAATTTCATTCACGCAACACGAGAATCCGCAAACCCAGCAGGTCGAAATAAGTTTTGATGTCCACTCTGGAGATCCCGCGCGAGTCGGCACCATTACGATTCCGGGCGGCAGCCTTTACTCGATCGGCCAAATCGAAGACATTGCACATCTACATCCGGGCGATATAGTTTCGGCGCAGAAAGTCGCCGATGCGCTAGATCGTGTCCGGAAGCACTATCAAAAACACAATCGCTGGTTGACCCAGGTCGGCATCGTGAACAAGGAGTACGTTCCCACTCTCAATACCGTCAACTACAAGTTCGACATTGAGGTCGGCCCACGGGTGGAGATTCGGACAGAAGGCTTTTCGATTAGCAGAGCAGCCCTGAAAAGGAATGTTCCGGTTTATGAAGAGCATGCACTCGACGACGATCTGCTTAATGAAGGGCTTCGAAATCTAGTCAGCTACATGGAAGCTCGTGGCTACTCGGATGCCAAAGTCACATTGAAGCGGGAGACTGATGAAAAAGCGCAAGTGATGCGCGTTATTTATCAGATTGACCCCGGCCAGCGCCACAAACTGGTGAAGGTGCAGATCATCGGGAATAAGTATTTTCGTGAAGCAGATTTGCGCCCGCTGTTAAGGATTCAGACTGCAAGCGTCGCACTACCGCATGGCACCTATAGTCAGGCCCTTCTGCGGGGAGGGGTCCGCGATATCGAAAATATGTATCGCGCCAACGGCTTCGCGCAAGTAAAAGTTGAAACCAGCGTAGAAGACAATTATCGAGGCGCGAAAAACCAGCTGGCTGTTACCGTGCACATCGACGAGGGTCCCCAGATCCGGGTGGGTGCGTTTCAAATCGTCGGAAGCACTCAACTCGATAATCCAATCTTCCAAAATCTTTATACCGGCCCGGGGCAGCCTTTTTCAGATTCGCGGATTGCAGACGATCGCGACATCATTCTGAACTATTACTTTGACAACGGTTTTCCGGGAGCGACCTTTGATGCTGAGGCTACGCCCGCGCCCGGAAATCATATGAATGTCGTCTTCAAAATCCATGAAGGCGAAAGGTTTTATGTCGATCGAGTCCTGATTTCGGGAAGAGAATATACACAGCCATTCGTAGTCGATCACGAATTACAGATGAAGTCGGGTGACCCGCTCAGTCAGGGCGACCTGCTGAGGACCCAGCAGAAGCTTTACGACTTGGGAATCTTCAGCCAGGTCGATACCGCGGTTCAGGATCCCGAAGGAGTGGAACCCCGCAAGAATGTACTGGTCGCAATTCAGGAGGCGAAGCGCTATACCTTTAACTATGGTGCTGGATTCGAATTTCAGACTGGTCAGCCGGCGATTTCCGGCAATAATAGCCAGCGCGGACAAACTGGAGTCAGTCCACTGGCTTCGCTCGACGTCACCCGGCTCAACTTCCGTGGCCGTGATCACACCATCACATTCGAGTCCAGAGTCGGCGGATTACAGCAACGTGGGCTGGTTAGCTATGAGGCCCCGCGCTGGTTCAACAACCCAGATTGGAAGCTGAGCCTGACAGCTTTTTTTGATCACACACTTGATGTCACAACATTTAACTCGCAGCGCCTGGAGGGTTCGGTGCAGGCCGAGCAGACTGTAAGTCACAAAGCTGATGGCACTCCGGTGAGTGTGGTGAATTACCGGTTCAATTATCGGTTGGTTAAAGCGACGAACGTGCTGGTCAGCCCCGACCAGATTCCTCTTTTGTCGCTGCCGGTGCGCGTGGGTGAACCGGGCTTTAGCTATCTGCGCAATCGCCGTGACAATGACCTGGAGACTACGCGTGGCAGTTACAACAGCATAGATGGCGGCGTGGCGGCGAGTTACTTCGGCTCACAGGCCGACTTCAGCCGGGTTCTGATACAGAACTCAACTTACCATCCGTTCGGGAAGGTCAACGGAAGGCAATTCGTGTTCGCGCGTTCGACTCGAATCGGACTGGAAAACGCATTTGCAAACACCATAATTACCCAGCCGGGGCAGGAGAGCCCTGCGAAGTTTACCCTGATTCCTCTCCCAGAGCGGTTCTTTATGGGAGGTGGAAACTCTCACCGCGGCTTTGGGTTGAATCAAGCGGGACCGCGTGATCCAACTACCGGGTTTCCCATTGGTGGCTCGGCGCTGTTCTTGAACAATATGGAAGTACGTTTCCCGCCTCCGAGTCTTCCGTTTGTCCACGAGAACCTGAGCTTCGCGATATTTCACGATATGGGCAATGTGTTCACCGACGGAAATCACATGCTCGATAGCTTGTTGCGTTGGCATCAGAACAAAGGATTGTGCGTGCAACGCCTCAATAGCACGTTTCAAGCTGGTAGTGGCGCCGCCCTCTGCAATTACAACTACATCTCACAGGCGATCGGACTCGGCGTACGCTACAAGACACCTGTGGGGCCAGTTCGCTTTGATTTCGGATACAACTTGAATCCCACGGTGTTTCCGAATTTTTGTATGTTCACGAAGAGAACGCCGAATTGTCCCGCGACATTGACATACTTCGGCACGAAACAGGCCAGTCCGTTCAACGTTTACTTCAGTATTGGGCAGACATTCTGATGTGTAAGCGAAGCATATTGATCGCGCTGTTGCTGTCAGTTGCGATCTGGCTCCATGCAGGCGAGCTGCTGGATCGGATAGTGGCCACGGTGAACACTCGCCTGATTTTGCAGAGTGACTGGGATGATGAAATACATTTTGAAGCGTTTATGTCAGGTCGCAGGCCCGAAGACGTGACCGTAGACAAGAGGAAAGCGGCGCTCGACCGACTTATCGATCAGGCCATATTACGCGATCAGATGCGCATGACGGATTTGAAACCTGCCGGCGCCGAGGCGATAAAAAAGCAAGTTGAAGATCTCAAGAGCGAGCAAATTCGGGAGCATGCGGGACAATCCTGGGCAGCCACATTGTCGGTCTATCAGCTCACGGACAAAGTCGTTGAGAACCATGTAGCGGCGGAGTTGGAGGAACTTCAGCTGGTGGATTCACGGCTCCGGCCGTCTATTCAAATTTCCGATGCAGACATCGAAAAATATTACCGCGAACGGATTATACCTAAGCTCCCTGCGTCAGATCCGCTCAGCCTGAACGATGCCGCCCCGAAAATCAAAGAAATATTGATTCAGGAAAAAATAAATCAGCTGCTCAACTCCTGGCTGCAGACCTTGCGCTCCCAAGCGCAAATCCGGGTTCTGTCTCCAGACAACTCGTCTAATTCTCAGTCGTCGCTGGGCGGGACACGATGAACTGGCCGCGACTTTCCTGGGGCAATGTAGGCAAGACGCTGCTGATGTGCGTTTTGCTGCTGCTCTTGGGATTTTCGGTGCTGCTGTGGTACCTCACAACGGATTCGTTTCAACAAATGGCCCGCAGTAGAGTTGTTGCCGGTCTCGAACAAGCTACCGGTGGAAAGGTTGAACTGCATTCCTTTCATGCGGTGCCCTTGGCTCGGCGAGTGGAGGTGCGCAGCCTGACCATCCACGGGAAGGAAGTGGCTGGCGAGCAGCCCTTCGCGCACGTGGACAGCATGATCGCGGTAATCAACCTGTCCTCGGCATTTGGCGCAAAGCTCGCCTTCCAGTCTCTGGTCCTGCAGCACCCGGTTATCCATGTCATCTTCTATCCCGACGGAACGACGAATCAGCCCATGCCTTCGCAAAAGGGCAATGCCGCTCTGGAACGGCTGTTTGCGATATCTGCGAGAAAGCTAGAGGTCAGGAATGGCGAGCTGTTCTGGCAGGACCAGCGCATTCCACTGGATTTCACTTCGAATGATGTAATGGCGAATTTGAACTATTCATTTCTTCACCAACGTTATTCCGGCGATCTTGCAACCGGCAGGGCGGAAACCCGGTTTGATGGATTTCGCCCGGTGGCATGGACCGCGCGATCGGCATTCACTTTTGATCGGAATGGTCTCCAGATCCAGTCGCTGAACGCGACCGCAGGACGTTCTCAAATTCATGCGCACGGAGTTCACCTGGATTTCCGCAAGCTGATAACGAACGGAAATTACGACCTCAGTTTAGACTTGGCCGAGCTTGCCGCCATTACCCGTCAGCCTCAAGTTAAAGCGGGCACCCTGCATTTAACTGGGAATGGTTCCTGGTCGCCTCGGGATTTCGCTTCGACGGGAGATTTTGATGTACAGGCTTTGGCGTGGGAGAACAAGAGATTTTCCGGTCGCGATCTATCGGCGCGCGGAAAATTCACTGTGGATCCGCGACAGCTTTCAATCGCAAAAACTGACGGACAATTCCTGCACGGGACATTTACAGCCGATGCCGATGTCGTGAACTGGCAAGCTCCGCCGAAGACAGTGAAAGGCGAGCAACAGCGCGGTGTCATGGTGATCAAAGCCAAAAATCTGTCTCTGGCAGAACTGCTGGGCGGATTAGGCCGCAGTTTTCGGTCCGTGAGTGGGCTGAAGTTCACAGGCAATGTGAATGGGGCAACAGAGGTGGAATGGAAGCAATCGATCGAAGACGCGGAGGCTCGCATAGTGGCGGACGTCGCGCCTCCCACCAAAATTCCGAGCGGGCGAGTTCCGCTGACCGCAACTACTCATGCTACTTATGATTTCCGCTCTGGCGATGTGCGACTAACGGAGCTGTCTGCGACGACGCCAAGCACGCAATTGAACGCGTCAGGGGCGCTTACATCGTCGATAAAACTCTCGTTTTCGACCACTGACCTGCGCGAATGGCAGTCCGTTATTTCAAATTTATTTCCTGCCGGCATACCGTTGGTGGTTCATGGGCGCGCCACCTTCAACGGGAACGCAGCTGGCAATTCCTCGGATTTGAGACTCGCAGGAAATTTGCAGTTGCGCGATTTTAATACCATCGTACGAACCAAAACGCATGAGCCTGAACGACAAGTGCATTGGGATTCACTGAGCGCGGATGTGCAAGCCTCACCCACAAACTTATCGTTGCGCAATGCGATTCTGCGGCGTGAAGATGCGACCGTGAGGTTGAACGGCACGGCTGGGCTCGATGACTGGTCAATCATTCCCGCGAGCCCTCTAAGAATTCGCCTTGATGTGCAGAATGCAAACGCCGACGAGCTTTCAAACTTTATCGGTTACGATCACGATGTTTCGGGAAAGCTTTCCGCAGGGTTGCAATTATCGGGAACGCGCCAAAGTCCCGAGGGACAGGGAACTATCAGCTTGCTGAATGGAAGTATTCGAGGCCAGGCATTTGAGTCCGCTAACGTGAGGTTAGCGCTCAATGGCAGCCAGCTCACCATTAACAGTATGAATTTTGTCCTTGGGTCGGCGCGGATAGATGGAAGCGGCGATTACAACCTGAAGTCACGGTCTTTCGAACTAAAGGTGCGCGGCACGGATTTCGATCTGGCCAGTTTTCAACTGCCACAACGCATGCAGCCCGGCATTGAGGGCAAGGTCGATTTCTCGGCGGAAGCACATGGCACAAGCGTAAACCCGGAAATGAATGCAGACTTGCACTTGAGAAATCTTACGCTGAACGGCCACGGGGAAGGAGATTTTGTTTTGAATGCTCAGTCCCGGGGAGCGGAGATGCACGTCACTGGGCATTCAGATTTTAAAGACGCATCACTCGAAGTTGACGGCAATGTGCATGTGCGAGAGCGCTGGCCTGGCAGCCTGAATTTTCACTTTTCACATCTGGACGTCGATCCCTTTCTGGATAGTCTGCTGCGCAAATACGTAGTCCGCCATTCTACGGTGGCTGGCGACCTTCAACTGCAGGGACCGCTTCGCGATCCGGAGCAGTTGAGTCTCACTGGCAATCTCAGCGATTTATATGTTGAAGCTGGGAAAACACCATTTCGTAATGATGGGCCGATTCGCTTCGCATTGTCGGCGAAATCGTTCAAACTCGATCCCTTCCACCTCATGGGAGAGAACACCGATTTGTTTGGCGCAGGGTCGCTCCAGCTGAGCGGTGACCGAGCTCTGGATTTTCAGACGCACGGCAAAGTTGATCTAAAGCTCCTGCAGAGCTACGATCCCGACATTACGAGTTCTGGCGCGATCACCGGCGAGGGGCTTGTGACTGGAACTCTCGCCGCTCCGTTAGTGAAGGGTTCCCTGCAGGTACAGAACGGAGCGATTTCGGACATTAATTTACCCAGCGTGCTCAGCGACATTAACGGAACGCTGCAATTCAATCAAAACCAAGTAACGATTGAAAGTCTGAACGCTCGCGTTGGCGGTGGTACGGTCGGCTTTACCGGACGCGCGAACGTTGCCGGCAAACTTTCCAGCTTCGAGTTGCACGCTACAGCGGACGCGGTGCGGTTGCGCTATCCGCCGGGCGTGAGTTCAACTGCGAATGCCGATTTAAGTTGGAGCGGCAGCGTCTCTGGTTCGGTGCTCTCCGGCGACATTACGGTAAATAAATTGGGGTTCACGCCGGGATTTGATTTTGCAGCTTACCTGGAACGCACCGCCCAGATCTCAAGTCTGCCGCAGACTGATCCGGTGCTGAATAAAATTCGGTTGGACATTCACCTGGCTACCACGCCTGAGCTGCAGATGCAGACCAGCGTGATCCGACTGCAAGGGTCCGCGGATATGCGGCTCCGCGGCAGCGCCGCGAAACCCATACTCCTGGGCCGGGCGGATGTGTTCGAAGGCGAAGCCTATTTCAACGGCACAAAATATCGGTTGGAACGCGGCGGAGTTTCATTTACTAATCCGGCAGTCACCACTCCGTTCCTTGATCTTGAGGCGGTCACGCGGATTCGCGATTACGACGTCACTCTTTCATTGACCGGGGACATAAGCAAGCCCAATGGGCTGAAAGTTAACTACCGCTCTGATCCACCATTGCCCACGGCCGATATTATTGCGCTGCTAGCCTTTGGGCAGACCACCGAAGAATCGGCACAGCTTCAGCAGAGCAACCAGTCTGCGTTCAACCAGCAAGCCTCAAGCGCCATGCTGGCCGCGGCGTTGAACGCGACCCTGAACAATCGGGCACAACGACTGTTCGGCAACAGCCGTATCAAGATCGATCCGCAAGGTCTGTCGTCCGAGACCTCCACCATCACTCAAAACGGACCCGCGCTAACCATTGAACAACAAGTGAAGGACAACCTTACGCTCTCGTACACCACAGACGTCTCCCAGACCTCGCAGCAGGTAATCCGCACCGAGTACAACGTGTCGAAAAATGTTTCTATCGTCGCTATAAGAGACCAGAACGGTGTAGTCAGCTTCGACGTGAAAATCCGCCGACGGAAACGTTAATCGGTTTGCACCTGCAAAACCCGACTGGCATCCAAGAAGACCTGATGTCAATTCTCGACACTGCGCAATCCGATTCCTATTTTGATGTTCGTCGCCGTATGGTGGAGACGCAACTGCGCGTGCGCGGAATTCGCGATCAGCGTGTTCTCGATGCAATGTTGCGAATCCCGCGCCACGAATTTGTTTCTGAAGAATACAAATCGCAGGCGTATGAAGACCATCCTATTCCGATTGGCGAAGGCCAGACCATTTCGCAACCCTTCATTGTTGCGGTTTCTCTACAGGCCTTGCGTCTGCAGGGAACCGAATCAGTGCTCGAGGTTGGGACCGGCTCGGGATATCAAACTGCTTTATTGGCGGCGCTCGCGCGCCAGGTGTACTCGATTGAACATCATGCGGCGCTGGCCGAGAGCGCGAAGGCAGCTTTGAACAAGCTGAATGTGGCTAACGCGAAGATCATGTTGGGGGATGGAAGTCACGGAGTGCCCGAGCATTCGCCGTATGCAGCGATTCTAGTGTCAGCGGCCGCACCGTCCATGCCGGAAGCGCTTTTCAATCAACTCGCTGAGTCGGGACGCATGGTGATTCCTGTCGGCCCGCAGCATTCTCAAGAATTGCAATTGATACGCAAAGTCGCCGGCCAAGCCGTCGTGGAAGTCATCGAAGGGTGCCGTTTCGTCCCCCTGATCGGAGCCGGCGGCTACTGATTTCTTTTACAATGCAATTTGCCCCTGCTAAGAAATCTGCGGGTTACGCTGGAGATGATCAAATGGGAGCACTCCATCTTTGCGCTTCCATTCGCGCTCTGCGGGGCGATGCTGGCGGCGCGGGGCCTTCCGACCGCGCACCAATTTATCTGGATCATCGTTGCCATGGTCGCCGCCCGCTCCGCGGCAATGTCTTTCAATCGACTAGCGGATGTATCGATTGATGCCGCCAATCCCCGTACCCGCACCCGTGCTCTGCCCGCTGGGGCACTTACACGAAACTTTGTTACCAGCTTTGTGGTTTTGTCTTCCGCAATTTTTGTGTTCGCGGCTTGGGAGCTGAACCGACTAGCTTTTCTGCTTTCGCCAGTCGCCTTGGCGGTACTGCTGCTCTATTCGTATACAAAACGATGGACGAGCTGGTCGCATCTCGTCTTAGGTCTCGCGCTGGGGATTGCCCCTGCGGCGGCATGGATCGCAGTGCGGGGTTCGCTGGATCCGCGCATACTTCTTTTGACTGCAGCCGTCACATTCTGGGTGGCGGGCTTTGATGTGCTCTATGCCTGCCAGGACTATGAGTTCGATCAGCGAACCGGATTGCACTCACTCCCACGTTATTGCGGCATTGGCAATGCATTGTGGATCGCGCGCAGCTTCCATGTGGCGATGTTGTTTTTGCTGCTTACGTTAGTTTGGACTTTTGGGTTGGGAGCATTAACCATGGCTGGAGTGTTCGCTGTGTTGTTGCTGCTCGCCTACGAGCATTCCCTGGTGTCAAAAGACGATCTGAGCAAACTCAACGCCGCGTTTTTTACTATGAACGGCATCATCTCCGTCATCTTCTTTGTTTTTCTTGCACTCGATTTGCTGGTGCATCATTCAACTACAATGTAGCGGTTTTCTGCGAGGGCATATGAATAGAGTTGTTTTTGGAATGTTGTGCGCTATGGTTTCGCTTTCCATTTCCGTTCTGGCGCAGGGGCCGCCAGCCGTTATTTCTCCTGAAGTTCAATCCGACGGGCATGTCACGTTCAGGTTCGCAGACCCGAACGCATTAAAGGTCGAACTAGAGCTGGAAGGCGAGAATGTTCCCCGGCCAATGCAGAAAGACGATCACGGAATCTGGAGCCTGACCATTGGCCCACTACAGCCCGATATTTACGGGTATTCGTTCATTGCCGACGGTGTGTCATTGATCGATCCATCGAACTCATTGATGAAGCCGAACCTGCTGCACACGGAGAGCGCAGTCCATGTGCCCGGGCCTTTGTCGCTGCCATGGGAAGTAAACCAGGTGGCGCACGGCGAGATTCATCATCATTTCTATGAGTCAAAAATTGCCAGTGACCATAGAGATTTTTATGTTTACACGCCCTCGGATTACTTTGCGGATACGAAAACTGAGTATCCGGTCCTATACCTGTTGCACGGGTTCAGTGACGACGCCAGCGGCTGGACGGCCGTAGGTCGCGCGAATGTAATTCTCGACAACCTGATTGCGCAAGGTAAAGCCAAGCCGATGATTGTAGTGATGCCTCTCGGCTACGGCGACTATGACGTTATCCGCCGGGGCTGGGGCTCGTGGTCTGACAAAGACCTGGCATGGCGCAATCTTTCGAAATTCACTGATATTTTGCTCTCAGAAGTTATGCCGCAAGTCGAACAGAGCTATCGCATAAAGAAAGGCCGCGAGTCGCGCGCCATCGCCGGACTTTCCATGGGAGGTGCGGAGTCGTTGTTGACGGGATTGAATCACCTTGAAGACTTTGCCTGGGTCGGGGCATTCAGCTCGGGAGGAATCGACCTGCGAGATTTCAGCGTCGGTTTTCCGCAAGTCAGCGCGGAAGACAACCAGAAATTGAAATTGCTGTGGATCGCCTGCGGCACCGACGACAATTTGATCAAGGTGAACCGGGAATTCAAATCGTGGTTAAAAGACAAAGGCGTGCATTTCACGGACATCGAAACCCCGGGCATGCATGACTGGATGGTGTGGAGAAGAAACCTGACAGCGTTTGCGCCACTATTATTTCGTTGAGCAATTGGCATTCGCGAATTTTGATCTCCTTCGTGAACCTTAGTGTCCTTCGTGGTTATCGCCTTTCAAAACCCATTAACCACGAAAGATACTAAGGTTCACGAAGGAATCAGTGATCATCGCAGCATACGTACCGGTGGCCAGCTTTGCGAAGCGCCCGTATAGAGGCTCACCGCATTCTCAAGCCGCCGGGTTCCGTCATGCACTGCAATCTGGTGCGGCTTGTCAGGTTCGTAACCGGTCCAAAGTGAAACCGCGGCATAGGCGCCGTCTTTCCGCAAAATGTAATAAATCATGTCGACAAATTGCAGTCGCTCTTTATCGCCGTTGTAGTTGCGTACGATCCGCTTCAGGGCATCCATTCCGGCATCCAGCGGCGACATCCCATGGCGCATATTTTCCACGATGGTGTGCGCTCCAGCGACTTTGATATTTTCCTCGCCGTTGCCGGTGGCTCCCGCGGAACCTACGTCCTGATCGGTGTAGCACCCGGCGCCGATGATCGGCGAGTCTCCCACCCGGCCAGGAATTTTCCATGCCAGCCCACTGGTGGTCGTGCATCCGGAAATTTCATTCTTTTCGTTCAACGCTGAACAGTGAATGGTTCCCATGGGCGGATAGATCACGTAACGGATCGCTTCCATGCGCAACTCCGGAGGGATTCCAATGTCAGCCGCGATCTGGTCCATGCGCTTGATACGTTGGTCCCATTCGTCGGCATGAGGTGGGCTGGAAAAGCGTTGCCGCCAATCCGGATTGTCCAGACCGGACCCCCACCAGTCGGAGTGGGTTTCTTTCCAGAGCACCCATTCTTTGCGTGATTTGTCGGTGAGAAGGTTTTCACGCTGAAATCCTTGCGCTACCGCGAACCGTTCCGCACCCTCGCCGACCAGCATGACGTGTCCGCTGTGACGCCGTACAGTGTTCGAAAGCAGGGAAACATTCTTGATGTTGCGAACCGCGCCGACCGATCCGGCAGTGCGCGTGGGCCCGTGCATGCAGCAGGCATCGAGCTCAATCACACCTTCCTCGTTGGGATGTCCGCCCAGGCCGACGCTCTCATCATTCGGGTCGTTCTCTGGACCCTGGACAACCTTCAGCGCAGCGTCGAGGGTATCGCCGCCGCGAGCGAGCAGGGCATAAGCATCATCAAGATAATTGAAGCCATTGAATGCGGAGATGATGATGGGCAGCTTGGAGGGCCGTTTGCTGGCGTTTTTATTTTCGGAGCGGTTTTGGGCCGCAGCATTCGGCGAGAGTCCGAAAGCAACTGATCCAGCCAAAGTCGAAGAGAGAAAGTCGCGACGGGAAAAGGGCATGACATTCCTCAGATAGAAGCGAAGTAAATAATCGAAAGAAATTTATATCATTCCTTCGGGAATGTCGGAGGGGCCTGCCTTGTTCAGGCAGACGTATCAAGAAGCTGCCAACAACTGATTCGTATTGCGATCGGCTCGGAAACGCAGGAGTGCAGCGATGTTGCCGATGCGATCGAGAGTCTCATCCCGAGGTACTAGCACCAGCCCGATATTGTTCTTGATGGCTGCGGGAACCAGCGCTTCACATATGTCATCGAGTTGACGGGTCGCTCTCCCGCAACAATAACAGTAAGGAACCATGTGGGAATCCATGTGCCCACAAGCGGTGCACTCGACGGCGCGAGCCGTATAGTCGGACGTCATCACTAAAGTTTCGACCTCACCCAGTTCAGTCGCACGTAAAACCCGTCTGAGCCCGGTCACGCCAAAGCCATTGCTCCGCGCGCCGTCAATTACTTCGCGAACAAGATTTTCGTGGTGCTGCTGTAAGGACTCGCGCACGATGCGCTCCGCTTCCTGTTTCGCCTGAACATCGGTGAGTGTGCTCAAGTCCGCGGAAAAGTGCCCCAGAAGCTTCTTCTGAACATAGGAATGAAGCTGGCCCTGCAACTCTGGCCAGTTAACGTCGTGGCAGCCAATGACGAGCGCTTCAAACAGTTTCTTCTCAGCTGCCTGTTTCAAGGTCTCAGCAACTGCTTGATAGTGCCGGCGATAATCATTTTCCTCGTGACGTTCAGCGTGGCCGGCGTCGTAGCCCGAATATCCGTCGCTCCGACCGCGACGTGGAAGGGGATTCGTGATTGCAGCATGTTCATGGAACTGCTCAAATTGCAATTCAAGAAAGCGCGCGCGTTGACGGTCCACGAGCGCCACCCACAACCTTGGGTATTCCGAGAAAACTGAGGCCAGCGGCCTGAGATGAAAGCGCCGGTTGACGAAAAGTTTGGTCGTGGCTACTCCGGCAGGGACATCGAACTCTTGCCAAATGCCTCTCGAACCGCACGCAAATGCAACTTTGCCTCGAGCCTGATTTCCGTGTAATTGTTCGGCAAGATCCAGGATGCGCTGAAGGTCCTCAAGGGCGCCGCGAACGGGGCCATTCATGTGCAGTTCCTGAATCGTTTTGCGAACCAGGTCCTTCGCAAGGATTGCCTCTTCACGGTGCGATTTGTCCTGCGGAGTAGAAGGCTCGAAATAGAAGCTGATAGCCAGTTCGTCGGGATGACGGCATTCAAATGATGCAAGTTGTCGCAGCTCTTCACGAGAGATCATAAGATTCCTAATCTGAGGCGGTGCGTTGAAGCAGCTTGTCTTTCAACCGGTTCTCCACAGGAAGACCATGCCGCAGCGCTTCTCGGGCGTTATGGATCGACTGTTGAACGTGCTCCGTTGAGCGGTCGACGATAGCAGCAATTTCTTTGAGCGAGAATCCCTCAATCGCAAAAAGTATGAAGGCCTCCCGATCCGGCCGCGTGGCACGTCGCAGAGCAAATTGCACAAGGGAAATCATCTCATCGGAATACGCTATCTGTTCGGGAGTTGACGCGCGATCATCGGCGATTCCATTTTCTGCCGTAATAGTTTCATCCGGCTGGAAAAACTGGAGTCGCGCCTCATCGCCGTCGGTGTCATTGCTCCCGTGGCTGCGGCTGCTGCCCTGTATATCAATTTCTTCGGAAATAGACGAACTGCTGAAGTCATCGAGAGAGCGAATTGCCAGCCGGTAGAGCCACGGCTCGAGGCCAATGCGGTCGGGCTTCTCGATTTTTTCATCCAGGGCCCGTGCCACGGATTCATCGAGTACTTCTTCTACGTTCACGGCACCCGACCCCAAGTCGCCGGAGTTCTCGCGAAAGTAGATTTCCCGCTCAATGAAAAGTCGCAAGCGTCGCAGGTTGGCATTCAAGTAAGAACGAACGTCGTCAGATGTGGCGGTCGGAGGCGCTACGGCGGCAAAAGTTTCTTCAAACGGAACTGCTGGAGCGGGAACGCCTTCCAGCGTGCGGTGCCGTCGCCAGGAATGCGAGCTACGCAAGAGTTCCTTGTGCTTACCAATCTGTTCCAGCAGGTCACTGAATGCTGCCTTAATAGCCGCGGTCGGTGCTGGGGCAGATTCATGGACGGCCATTTGCCCGGAGGGCAGCCGCAGATTCAGCGACACCACCGTACCTTCGCGAGGAGAGTTCTGCTCCAGAGCGCCTTTCAGATGGATCAGCTCGGGACGGAATACCTGGAGTCTTTTTTCGATCTTGGCTATCCAGTGCTGAATTTCTTTATCGATGTCAGGAGTTTTGTGAGCCTTATAGGTGATGTGAACATTCATGCTTTTGCCTCTGATGGCGGGAAGGAGAGCCCGTGAAGCCTTCGCAATTTCAATTTTACACCCGAGAAGTGTGAGCAACTCTGGAAATCGAATGAAACTGTCGAATCGAGGTTTAATATGGCGAGCAGTACTCACATGGGACATTTTTCGCACCTACTAGGGCCGAAAAAGCGCCGTATTAGAAAAATTTAAGCAACTCAGCTGTGCAGCCCACTCTCTAAATCGCAATGTCAACTGGTTGCTCAATTCACCGAATATTGTTTTTCATTTTATTGGGGCTTCTTCTTACCGGTGTTCAGTCGGGATGCGGCGGCGGCTCTTCCGATCCGCCCCCGACCAACAAGGTTCCAGTCGTGGCGCATGTTTTCGTTTTGGTCGAGGAGAATCACAGCTATAGCAGCATCATCGGAAATCCGGCGATGCCGTTTACAAACTCGCTGGCCCAGCAGTATTCCCTGGCGACGCAGTATTACGCCAATCGCCACAATTCTCTACCGAACTATTTCATGCTTACGGTGGGCGATTTGGTGACCACCGACGATACGTTTACGGGAAAGGTAACCGCAGATAACGTCGCTCGCGTAGTTACAGCGGCAGGGAAGACTTGGAAAATCTATGCGGACAGTTTGCCCAACGCAGGGTACTTGGGTCCGACCGTCATACCGTACGGCAAGGACCACAATCCATTCACCTATTTCTCAGACGTGCTGAATAATTCAAAGCAAGCTGCCAATGTGATTCCGTTCACGCAGCTTGCGACAGACATGCAGAATGGGACACTGCCTGACTATTCCATGATCGTTCCAGACTTTGCCAACGACGGGCATGACTGCCCGAATGAAGCCTCGAATTGCACTGACACCGACAAGCTGTCCCATATCGATTCCTGGATCCAGAATAATGTTGGACCATTGATCAACAGCTCTGCTTTTGCCAATTCGGTGCTGATTTATACCTGGGACGAGTCGTCGATTGACGATATGGCAAACGGTGGTGGGCATGTTCCCACCATCTTGATCGGTTCACCGGTAAGGCGAGGATTCCAATCGAAGACGTTGTACCAACACCAAAGCACGTTGCGCCTTACGATGGAACTGCTGGGAATTACAGACCGCCCTGGCGCCTCTGCAGCCGCTACGGATATGAATGAATTTTTCTAGCCCAAGCTGAAGTGGCCTGACTGCGGAAACAAGGACACGTCCTGCGGGAATTCAAAGTTCCCATTTCTTTGGGTTGTGGGGTCTTAGTCGAGGTGGAGGAACTACCCAAAACGACTGAGAGCGGAACGTCTCAACCAGGTGCGCCCTGGAGTTGTGATGTTTTTTGTCGCCGCTGACTTCTGCCTTTAGTGGCAAAGGGTTTGGCCCTCGAGTGTGAACTTTCTGCCGACCGCGTTGTGCTCGGGCAGCGCATAGTGGCAGGATGCGTCGCAAAGCAATCGTGAATTACTTGGCACCGCGTTTTGTTAATCTGTTTTTGTGAGCTATGTCTAAGCCTTCTGGGGTAGTGCCGCGACTAGCCGCGCACAGCGGCATTAAGGCACACGACACTTTTCGTCGGCTGGTTGATACCGTTTCCGACTATGCAATTTTTGTCCTCGACCCGGACGGCATCATTTGCTCGTGGAATCCAGGCGCTGAACGCCTCAAGGGCTATTTAGCGGATGAGATTATCGGCAAGCATTTCAGTATCTTCTACACCCCTGCTGATCTCACGAAAGACAAGCCTGCGCATGAATTGAGAGTGGCTGCAGAAGTTGGGCGATTCGAAGATGAAGGATGGCGTCTGCGCAAAGACGGCAGCCGTTTCTGGGCAAGTGTACTCATCACCCGCCTTCAGGACGATGACGGAAAGCTCATCGGTTTCGGCAAAATCACACGTGATATTAGCGAACGCCGTCTTTCCGAATTGCGTTATCGGTTGCTGATCGAAGGCGTAACAGACTACGCCATTTTTACCCTGGATACTGCTGGGCATGTGACGACGTGGAACAGCGGCGCCCAACTGATCAAGGGCTACCTGCCAAATGAAATCATCGGAAAACATTTTTCGTTTTTTTACTCCGACGAGGACCGCAAGGAAGGTTTGCCGCAACATGTGCTTCAGACCGCGGAAAAGCATGGGCATTTTGCAGGAGAGGGCTGGCGTGTACGCAAAGATGGCTCCAGATTTTGGGCTAGCATTGTCGTTACAGCATTGCGAGACGAAGAAGGTTCGTTGACCGGATTTTCCAAAGTTACGCGCGATATGACCGATCGTAAGGCGCTGCTCGATAGACTCGAAAAACATTCCAGTGAACTGGAAATTCGCATCCGAGAACGCGATGAGAGCAACGCCGAACTCGAAGCGTTTGCGTATTCCGTTTCTCATGATCTGAGGGCCCCGTTGCGCGCAATTTCCGGATTTGCCGAGGCTCTGCGAGAAGATTATGGGCAACGCCTTGATGAGCAAGGCCGTGGCCACTTAACTGAAATAATTAGTGGCGCTAATCGCATGAATAACCTGGTACAGGACCTGCTTGAGTACGGGCGGGTTGGAAGAATTAGCATGCCCTTGGCATCTGTTGACCTCAACAATGCCATCAATGAAGCGATGCATCAATTAGGCGATGTCTCGCCAGGGTCTGTGACACTGGAACTTCCTGCCGGATTGTTTGTGCGTGCTTATCCACAGGTGCTTACGCAAGTCATTTCCAATCTGTTGGCGAACGCTCTCAAGTTTCATAAAGAGAACGCCGCCGCCCAAGTGCGTGTAGCCGCTGAGGAACGCGGCGGTGCTATTCGCTTAAACATCAGCGACAAAGGTATCGGCATCGCTCCCGAGCACCAGGAACGTATCTGGAATGTGTTCGAGAGACTTCACGACAGGGAGTCTTACTCCGGCACCGGAATCGGTCTTGCCATCGTGAAACGCGCAATATCGCGAATGGATGGGGCCTGCGGGCTCATTTCACAAGCCGGCGACGGCAGCACTTTTTGGATAGAGCTGCCGCGCGCGCAACGGACATAAACCACAAAATCAACTGGAAAATATAAATGGCCCCTATCCATGTTTTGCTTGTCGAAGATGATCCTTCAGATTTTCGCCTTATTCAGCGTGCATTCGGTAAATTGAGCGATGGATTCGAGATGTTTCGCCTTACTAACGGTGACGAAGCGATTGCTTATCTCTCGGGCGATTCGCCCTACGAAAACCGTAGCGCGTATCCCATGCCTGCAATCGTGGTGCTCGACCTTAAGCTTCCACGCCGCTCTGGCTTTGAAGTACTGCAGTGGCTGCGTCGTCAGTCGTCGGGCCTTAATCGTATGCCGGTAATTGTGCTCACTTCTTCCCGCCATGGCACTGACATCAATCGCGCCTACGATTTGGGCGCCAACTCGTATCTGGTAAAGCCAAATACGGCTTCGCAGCTTGAGGAGCTGGCATCACAATTTCATTCGTACTGGCTCAGGTTGAATGAGTTCCCAAGCTTCCGCTCAGGACCGTGGGTGGTCGCATGACTGACCTCTTAAGATCGATACTCCTCGTCGAGGACGAGTCAACTGACGCCGCTTTGCTTTTGCGCGGTTTTGAAAAAGCCAAAGTTCTGAATCCCATTATTCATCTGACGAATGGAAACGATGCTTTAGGTTATCTGGCGGGCGTCCGGGAATATGCCGACCGAAAAAAGTATCCTCTGCCTGCGCTCATTCTGCTGGATTTGAATTTGCCAGGAACGACAGGAATTCAGTTGCTCCAGTGGATGCGTATCCAGGGCGAGATTAAGCGAATTCCGGTTGTCGTCCTCACTGGTGACAGTCGTCCTGATACGATTAATGCCGCTTACGATTTGGGTGCGAACTCATATCTGGTTAAGCCCGGAAACGCTGCGGAAATTGCTCGTATGGTGGAAGTTATCGAGCGTTACTGGGTCGGATTGAATGAGCCCCCACAACTTGTTATGCGAGCTGAACAACGCTGAATGACAACATTTTGCCGGGCGGGCGAATCCGTGTATCTCATCCTCAACGCGGTGATTGAGATGCGGATGCTCGTGATTGTTTTCGGAAACTTAGGACTAACCGTTGGCGCATGGCGATATTACGCTGCCGATGAGCCCAGGCTCGCCAGTTGCGTTTTTGGCATGGCGGCCGGCAGGGCAACGCTGACTGTGGTCCCGGATGGGTTGGATTGAATTTCGAGGTGTCCACCCAGTTCGTTGACGCGCTCTCTCATTCCCAGCAGACCGACTCCAGTGCCGCGTCCGGCTTCATGAAAGCGGCTTATGCGCTCTTTAGATATGCCAATGCCGTTGTCCGCGATTTCAAGAATGACGTGGTCTGCGCTGACATGCAACCGGACCGTTGTCGTCGATGCGCCTGAATGCCGGTGAACGTTGGTAAGGCCCTCTTGCAATACTCGGAACAATACCAGTTCATGATTTCGCGGCGGTCGCCCCAGATTTCCCGCAATCTCGCAGCGTACCTGAATGCCGCTGCGTCTGGAAAAGCCCTCGACGAACCATTGCACCGCGGATGCGATGCCAGCTTCGTCGAGTAACGGCGGATGCAACAGATATGAAGTGGTGCGAATTTCCTGGACCGCTTCGTCAGTCAGTGCGTTCAGATCATCGACCAGCCGAAGCATCTCGGGCCCTGACGCTGTTCGTTGGATCAGTGCGGTCGTCATCTTCAATGCGGCCAGCGTTTGGCCGGTAGTGTCATGCAAGTCTCGTGCGATGTGCCGGCGCTCTTCATCCTGCAGTGTCATGAGGCGTACTGATAGCTGGCGCAGTTGTTCCTCTGCACGCTTGCGTTCCATAACCTCTTGCTCCAGGCTGTTCAATGTGAGGGTGAGCTGGCCGGTGCGTTCGGCAACTCGATTTTCGAGTTCATCGTGCGCCCGCTGCAGGGCGGCTTCGGCCCGTTGTCTTTCAGTTGCTTCCGAGGTCATTGCCGCGATGGATTGGCGGAGTCTAAATTGCTGTTTGCGGTGATTCTCGCCGAGTACAATCAAAACCCCGCAGACAAAAAACCAGCCGACGACGCCGTGAATCTCTGAGGGCCGAGTCGGAGAAAGGGAATAGCGCGGATCCACGAAGAAGTAAAAAATCCCCAGGAAGCCGACAATTGCGCTCACAATTGCGGGAGCATATCCGCATAGGATGGAGCAGAAAGCCACGGCTGCGTACACGGTTACGTCAAAGGCCACATGCCCCAGCAGGGGATCGAAAATCCAACGCAACACAATCGCAAGCGCCGCGGAGGCGAACCCAATGCCGTAACGCTCGACCACGAATTCGCGTTTTATGGGAGAAAAAAACTTCAACTTGTTGAGTGCTGGATGGCGCTCAGTAAGCATTACGTTTCCGTCTGCCGCGTCGCTCATATCGTTCATCAGCATCAGCGAGGAAGTTGCA
>JBOGLH010000227.1:0-4621 GCA_050746025.1 Terriglobales bacterium
CCCGTTCCGACTTGCGATCGGGATATCCCATTTGCACGCGCATCAAAAAGCGGTCCAGCTGCGATTCCGGCAGCGGATAAGTTCCGTGATGCTCGACCGGGTTCTGGGTCGCGATCACCAGAAACGGTTGCGGCAGCGGATGACAATTTGCATCAACCGTGACCTGGCCTTCGTTCATGGCCTCAAGCAGCGCCGATTGGGTCTTGGGTGTAGTGCGGTTGATTTCGTCCGCCAGCAGAATGTTGGTGAAAACCGGACCGCGCTTGAATTCAAATTTCTGCTCGGTAGCTGAGTAAATCGAGATCCCGATAATGTCCGAGGGCAGCATGTCACTGGTGAACTGCACCCGCTGAAAGCTGCAACCCAGCAACCGTGCTAACGCCTGTGCCAAAGTGGTTTTGCCGACCCCAGGGACGCCTTCGATCAGCAAATGCCCGTGGGCCAGCACCGAAACCAGGGCCAGGCGAACGATCTCGTCTTTACCACGAATCACCCGTTTGAGCTCATTTTCCAGGCGGGAAGCGCGATCTGAGGCGGCAATCACAGTGTCTGGGGACATGAAGGCGATTCTACTAGCTGCAGCTGCGGTGTTGGCGTTACCTAAGTTACTAACCTTGCGAGCTGTGAGCAACGAGCCGTGAGCCCCGAGTCGCGAGCGATGAGCAATCCAAATAATCCGCTTGCTCACCACTCGCGACTCCCAGTTCACAACTTACTGCATGGTGAACTCTGCGGGACGGCCCGTCAGCCGCTCAATCCGCTTAGCAATCGGCGGATGGGTCGAGAACAGGTTCCCCAGGTTCATACCTAAGAACGGTTGAACTATGAAAAGATGCGCAGTAGATGGAGTGGCCTGCAACGGCAGGCGTTTGGAGTAGGCGTCGAGTTTAGCTAACGCGCTGGCTAAGGCGTAAGGATTGCCGGTGAAATGGGCTCCGGTTTCGTCGGCCTGATATTCGCGCGAACGCGAAACCGCCAACTGAATCAGCATGGCGGCAATGGGTGCCAATATCAGCATAAGCAGAGCGCCGAATCCGCCTCCGCCGCGATTATCGGAATCGCGTTCGTATCCGCCGAAGATCATTCCCCAGCGCGCAATTTCCGCAAGATAGGTAATGGCGCCCGCAACGGTAGCGGCAATCGAACTGATCAGGATGTCGCGATTGCGTACGTGGCCGAGCTCGTGGGCCAGAACGCCCTCGAGTTCTTCATCATTCAATAGACCCAAAATTCCTTGGGTGACCGCGACCGAAGCGTGGTTCGGATTGCGTCCGGTGGCAAATGCGTTCGGCGAATCGGAAGGGATCACAAAAATCTTTGGCATCGGAATCCCGATCTTCTGGGTAAGCCGCTCAACTACCTGATAGGCGCGCGGCAGTTCTTCGCGTGTTACCGGCTTGGCGCGATACATGGCCAGTGCAATCTTGTCCGAGTAAAAATAAGAGACGAAATTCAGCACCGCTGCGAAGATCAAAGCGATGAGCATGCCGTTCTGCCCGCCAAACACCCGGCCAACGAACATCAACAGCAAAGTGAGTGCGGTCAGTAGAAACGCGGTCTTGAATGTGTTGCCCATAAATTTGTCCTTACCGAATAGATGCTCCGAGCACCCACTTTGGCTCACCGCGTGCGAACAGTTTGCGAAACTGCGGAAATCTGGGAGGTTTGCTAACCCTTGCGTTTGATCGCGCGCGCCAGAGTTTCATCAAGAGCAGATTTCGCCTTGGCGTATTCCTGGTCAGAAATCTGGCGTTGCTTGTGTTCCACCTCAAGTTGAAAAAGTTCTTCCTTTAAGGCTTCGAGCAGGGCGCCGGAATGACTGACAGGGCCCGCAGTTGCGGGAAGTGAACCGGCAGCGACCGCCGCAGGAATCTCAGTCTTGGAACGCGAAGTGATATAAACCGCGCCTCCCGCAAGCGCCGCGCCCAAGCCACCGAGCAGCCACCAGCGGTATTGATCGAGCGGATCGGGATCCTCGCCCGGCTTTCCCAGGCCACCCCCAGGGCGATTGTCAGCGGTTGCGGCGGCAGGGCCCTGAGCGCCACTCGATGCGTTCTGATTTTGATCTTGCAGCGTGCCTTCGCCTGAAACCTCGAAGGTCAGATTTCGTCCCGGCTTGGTATTGCTGGCGACCTCCGCGATTGCGTCCTGAAGATCAGGCGGCTGCTTATCCTGATAGACGCCAGATTGATTCGGCGTGAATCCGAGGCTGCGTGGCATGATCACGACGAAATGCTGCAGAGGGTACATCTCTTGCGGATTGAGAGTATATTTTCCCGCATAGGTCAGGTGATAGGTAACGCGAAACTGCGTCTGCCCCGGGCGCAGGGGAAAGACGAAGGCGTAGCGCCCTTTTATTTTTTGCGGGATGGGCGTGGTGTTCACCCACTGTCCGCCAGCCGTCTGAGCTTGACCTTCTTCGATTTCGGCATTCTCAGGCGCGTTGAATTCGAAGGCAGCATCGCTCATCTGTGTGCGCGGCGGTTGTGACGTGTTATCGATAGCGAAGAGCCGCATGATGGCAAGGTCGCCCTTGCCCGCCTGCAGATACATGAGATCGGCGACAGCATTCACGCCATCGACTTTTTTGGCGGCGTCATAAACCTTCACATCGACTGACTGCGTTCCCGGAGGCGCGGGCTGATGATAAGTGACACCCTGATGAATCACGCGCACCAGGTGCGGCGCGTTTTCGTCGTCGCCGGATAAAGCCAAAGTGAACTTGCCTTGGGAGTCGGTCTTAGCGTGCGCGGCTTCTTCCATTCCGGCCGCCAGCTTGATCAGGATGACTTCGTCCCCGGCAGAAGGCTTGCTGGTGGTGCCGTTAGTGACCGTGCCGGTCAGCGTGGCAGCGTGAGCGCAAGCCGCAAACAACACAGTCGCAAGAGCGAGCCTGAGAAGATGTAGCGAGTTGTATCTCGTATGCAACTTTCGCCTTCCCTTGTTTCCCTCTGTGGTTTTTCCTCTGTGCAACTCAGTGTGCTCTGTGGTTAAGTTCTTAAAAAACCCAACCACAGAGGACACTGAGTTACACAGAGGAAAGCCACAGAGAACTTCTCATACAACTCGCGGCCGCGCTCCCGATTCCAGCCGCGAGATTTCCGCCAAAATTGCAGCCGCTTCCTCTTCCAGAGAATTTTTCATTGATGCGTAATCAACTTCCGGAATTTTTCCCGCTTTGTGTTCGAAGTTCAAATCACGCAAGTTCTCGTAGACAACTTCTTTCCGCTCGCGCAAATACATTGCCCGGGTTTTCTCCGGGCCGGAGATCGTCATCTCTGGCACGCTGAAAACGTAGAAGATCGCGGCTCCGGCAACGGCTACACAAAGCAAGGGGATCATAATTGCGTCTCCCGGCGTGCCTGGTCGCGAAACCGATCGAGTTCGACGCCCCGTACCGCCGTGGGCACGCTGGCGTGCACAGCCAGAGGCCGTTTCTTCCACACCGCAACAATAAACACAACCAGCCCGATTCCCAGAACCAGCGCCAGATACGGCACGATCCATGCAACCCGGTTGAAGCCGTGATCAGTGGGGACGGTCAGCACAGTTGTCCCGTAAGTTTGAATGAACCATTGCAGCACGTTGTTGTCGCTGTCACCGCCAGTGACAGCAGCAGTCAACTCGTTACGCATACGCGTGGAATAAGAGCAGCCAACGTGATTGCATTCCAGCAGAACCTGATTACAGCCGCACACGCACATCAGTTGATGGCCAATGCGGTCGATGCGCGCCGAGTCATCGCCAGCGCCCAGCAACAGAAGCACCCCCAACAGCAGTGCTGGAATCAGGTGCAGGCGTTTTTCTCGAAACAAAGAAAACACCATCAATCGCCGGCTCCCACCGGAGCAGCATGCGCAGGCACCCGCGCCTCGCTACTATCGCGAACGGTTGCGCGCATTGGGGCCGCATTCGGAACCAGACACAGAACCGTCCCGAAGACCATTACGATCAAGCCAATCCAAATCCATGACACCATTGGATTCAAGTGCGCCTTGATGATGGGGCGACCGGTGTCCTGGTTCTGGCCTTCGTAGACAACATACAAGTCTTCCCCTAATGTCGAGCGGATCGCGGGCACGTGCTGTTGCTGCTGGCTCGCAGTGTAAAACCGACTTTCCGGATACAAGGTGTCGATTTGCCTGTCGCCCTTGAAAATCTGAATGATTGCAAGATCGCTGCTGTAATTGGCATTTTCCTCTTGCGTGTAAGAGCGGCAGAGCAGCGTGTAGGGACCGAGCGCCATCTTATCGCCGAAAGCCATTTCTTTTTCAGCTTCGCGGTTAAAGGGCGTGCCGAGAATCCCGATGAACACCAGGGCCACGCCGAAGTGGACGATGTAACCTCCGTAGCGCCGAGTGTTGCGGTGCCATAGGCGGACCATTGACGCCGCTAAGCTCCCTCCGGTATGACCGGAGATCACTCGCCCGCCGCGCACGAACTCTGAAATCACAGTAAATGCAACGAGAGCAGCCAGCATGGCAGCGATGAGCGCATAGAAATAAGAAACGTCATTCCACGGCCTAACGCCGAGCCCCACGATTGCGATTCCAACTGCCAGCGCGCCCAGGCTTGGCCACAGAAAATTACGCTTAAGGCTTTCAAACGAAGTCTTGCGCCA
>JBOGLH010000228.1:0-6868 GCA_050746025.1 Terriglobales bacterium
GTGCCGGGCGAGGACGCCCGGCGCTACACCACCTCTGCTGTGGTGGCTTCGGTCGCCCCAGTCGGAGTTCGTTGCTGCTCTTCGATCATCTGCATCCTTTCGACGGCGCTTTTATCCTTGCGGGGAAATACCGGCTCGACTTTGCCGAGCTTGGTGCCGAGTTGCAGTTGTCCCCAATGCAAATCAGCCAGTGAAGTTTTTGCCATGTCACCAAGTCCCATTTGCGCCCAGATTTTTGCGGTTGCGTCCGGCATGACCGGATAAGCAAGGGCGGTCACAATTCGCAGCGCTTCCGCCGAAGTGTAAAGGACGGTGGCCAGGCGTGAGCGGCTGTGCTCGTCCTGCTTTTCGCCTAGCGCCCACGGTTCGTTTTCGACAATGTATTTGTCGACGGCGGCGACCAGCGCCCACGCCAACTCCAGAGCACGCGAAAATTGCTGCTGCACGAACAGCTCGTGGAACTCGCTTATGGTGTGCTTTGCCAGCGCGGCGATCAGGTCTTCGGCGCCAGTGTGGGCCGCGCCGCGCGACGGGTAGGGCACTTCGCCGTGGAAATAACGAGTGATCATCGTAAGCGTACGGCTGGCAAGATTTCCCAATCCGTTGGCGAGATCGGAGTTGTAACGTTGCACCAGCGCATCGAAAGAAAACGATCCATCCTGCCCGAAGACAACTTCGCGCAACAGGAAATAGCGCAGCGCGTCGGCGCCCAGTACATCGAGAATGGTTTCGGCGTGCACGATGTTGCCGCGCGACTTCGACATCTTGCTCTCTTCAAACAGCAGCCAGCCATGCGCGACGATCGATTTTGGCAGCTGCAGACCTGCGGCCATTAGAAACGCCGGCCAGTACACGCAATGGAAGCGGACAATTTCTTTGCCGATCATGTGAATGTCGGCGGGCCAGAACTTTTCGAACTTGCTGGCGTCTGCTGATCCGTAACCGAGCGCCGTGATGTAATTGGCGAGCGCGTCGAGCCAGACGTAGATCACGTGCTTTGGATCGTCCGGAACCGGAATACCCCATGAAAAAGTAGAACGGCTGATGGAAAGATCGCGAAGGCCGGAGCGCACAAACGCGATTACCTCATTGCGGCGAGTCTCCGGACGAATGAAATCCGGCTGGCTGGTATAAAGCTCCAGCAGCGGCTCGGCGAAAGCGGACAGCTTGAAGAAATAATTTTCTTCTTTCAGGGTTTCCGTCGGACGGCCACATTCCGGGCAGGGTTCGCCGGGGCCCACTTCCACGTACATTTCATCGAAAACACAGTATTGGCCGGTGTAGCTGCCCTTGTAGATATATCCGTTATCGCGGATGCGACGCCACAGTTGTTGTACCCCGTGCTTGTGGCGGTCGCTGGTGGTGCGGATGTAATCGTCGTAGGTGATGTGCATACGGTCCCACAGAGCGCGGAACTCGGCGGAAACTTCGTCAGTGAATTGCTGCGGAGATTTTTTCGCGGCCTCGGCGGCGCGCTGGATTTTTTGGCCGTGCTCATCGGTGCCGGTCAGGAAATAAGTATCGTAACCAAGCAGGCGTTGGCGGCGCGCAATGGTATCGCAGGCAATCGTGGTATAGGCATGCCCGATGTGGGGACGGGCATTGACGTAATAAATCGGGGTCGTGATGTAGAAAGTCTTAGCCATAAGAGCGTCGTCGGTCGTCGGCCGTTGGTCGTCGGCAAACCGACTTCAAAATCATTACCCACGAAGGGCACGAAGGTTCACGAAGGAAAGTGAATAATGATTCTACTTCGTGTTACTTTGTGTCCTTCGTGGTTATGGTGTTTTACTGGATGTCTGCAAGTATTCCCGCACTGCTTCCTGCATGACCAACTTCAATGGTATACGCTGCTCAGCGGCGATGCGGCGGCAGTCCTCATATTCGGGCGCGTAGCTGCTCACGGCCCCATTTAAACTTGCGATTTTGATCCGCACATCGCCGAATCGAGTGGAAACGGTTTGCCATTTGCGTGCCAGGACGTTCCGGTGCTCTTCCCGACGGCGCACCCCCAAGGTGGTGGTCTCGGCAAAAATGATCTGTGCGAGTTTAGCGGCGTCGTCGGGTTTCGCAAGAACGCTGAGCAAAGTGCCAGGGCGATTCTTCTTCATCTGTACTGCCATGCCGAAAACATCGAGCGCTCCGGCTTCGAACAGGCGAGCCATGACGTAGCCGAACACCTGCGGATTCATGTCATCAAGATTGGCTTCCAGAACTGAGATGGGTTCTTGCGAGGTACTGGCGGCGAGCTTGGAGACCGCTTCTCCGACGGTGATGCGAAGTACGTTGGCATGTCCAGGGAAGTCGCGAGTGCCGGCGCCGTAGCCCGCCTTCTCGATCTTCATTTCAGGAAACGATGCGAAGCGCGTTGCCAGGGTACGAACGATCGCGGCGCCGGTCGGGGTGACGAGTTCAGCCTGCAGTCCGGACGAAAAAACGGGAACACCTGTGAGTAGTTCTACGGTCGCGGGCGCGGGGACGGGGAACGTTCCGTGAGCGCAGGCTACAGTGCCGCCGCCGACATTTAATGGCGAACACACGATTTCACCTACGCCCAGTGACTCGGCGCCGACCGCGGCGCAGACAATATCAACCAGTGCGTCTACCGCTCCGACTTCGTGGAAATGAATTTTTTCAATCGGGATGTTGTGGATCTTAGCTTCGGCAGCGCCTAGCTTTTCAAATATCGCCATCGCTACTCTGTTCACGGAATCGCTGAACGCTGCTTTGCCGATGATCTGGCGAATCTCGGTGAGACCACGAGTATGGTCATGGTGGCTTGAATGTTGATCATGGACTTGGTGATGATGATGCTCGTGATCATGTGAATGAGAGTGGCTGTGCTGATGCTGAGATTCTGATTCAGCGGTTCGGGGCGCGTCGGCTTTGCCATTTACGATCACATCGACTTTGGTTGCTGCTATGCCGCTGCGATTCACCCGGGAGATCTCGAGTTTCGCGCCAATGTTGAGAGCGGCGACTGCTTCGTCGAACACTTCAGGCGACACTCCGGCATCGATCAGAGCGGCAAGGAACATGTCGCCGCTGACTCCAGAAAAGCAGTCCAGGTAAGCGATGCGCATAAAGGTCGCGGTTTTCGGCAATCCTGATTCTAATCCGTGGCTGGTTGGCAACGTTTCCAAATCTTTAACTGCAGAGAACGTGGAGTTCAAAGAGAATAAAGAGGCGAAGGAACAAGGCCGCGGGTCTTCCGTGGTTTCAAAAAACCCTTACCACAGAGGCACAGAGTTCCACGGAGGAAAGCACAGAGGTTGGATTTCCACCGCACTCCTCCGTGGCTTTGCTCTGTGTATCCTCTGTGCCCTCTGTGGTTCAAGCTTTCGACGACAGCGCGGTCACGAACCCGGAACGAGCGACCAATCCCGCTTCTGCTAAAATCACTTCTCTTCAACCACTTAGAGGACCTCTTGTATCGCTACCTGGAACGCCGGTTGGCGCAGCATATTCTGGATTTTCTGCGCCGAACTTACAATGTCGAGCTCGAACGAATTGTGATCGAGCAGCCTCCGAATGTGCAATTCGGGGAATATGCTTTGCCCCTGGCTTTCGAACTGGCGAAAAAACTTCGCAAGGCTCCGCGCAAGATTGCTGAAGACATCGTGGCCGGCATCGGAACGGTTGAAGGATTTGAGAAGTTTGAAATCGCGGGCGCGGGCTACATCAACGCGCGGGTAAACCGTGCGGCTTTCGCGCTGGCGGTGGCGAAGGGCGCAGTTCTGTCGCGGGAGGTTCCCGAAGACAAGATCCTTGTCGAACACACCAGCATTAATCCCAACAAAGCCGCCCACATCGGCCACCTGCGTAATGCGATCCTTGGCGACACGTTTGTGCGCTTGCTGCGATACGTCGGGCGCAAGGTGGACGTTCAGAACTACATCGACAATACCGGAGTTCAGGTTGCGGATGTGGTGGTTGGCTTTCAACATCTCGAAAAAAAATCAGTCGATGAAGTTAAGCGCCTGGCTGACCAACCGCACTTCGATTATTACTGCTGGGATCTATACGCGCGGGCTTCACAATGGTACGAGCAGGACCCGGAGAACAAGAAGATCAGGTTGCGGACGCTCCATGAAATCGAGCAGGGCGGAAATGAAACTGCTGCGCTGGCCGAAACTATTTCGATTGCAGTGTTGCGTCGGCATTTGGAAACGATGGACCGGCTCGACATCGAATACGACTTTTTGCCGCAGGAGAGCGAGATACTTCATTTGCATTTCTGGGACGCGGCATTCACCAAACTCAAAGCGGCGGGCGTGCTTTATTTCGAAGATCAAGGCAAGAACAAAGGCTGCTGGGTGATGCGGCGCAAAAATCTAAAACCTTTAACCACAGAGAACTCGGAGAAAGCCGAAATCGCGGCTCAGGATTTGCGCGTCGATACCTATGCCTCTCAAGGCGTAGCCCGGGCCGCCGTACGCGTTACCCATATTCCGAGTGGAATTGTAGTGATCTCTGAATCTGAAAACAACGAAAGGAAAAATCGTGAACGCGCGATGGATCTCCTGCGTGTCAAGATCGCTGACAACCAAAGTATCGGGGCCGCAGAAGACGACCAGAAAGTCATTGTTCGCTCGAACGGAACGGTGGGTTACGTCGGCAAAGACATCGCCTATCACATGTGGAAGTTCGGGGTGCTGGGGAAAGATTTCGGGTATCGCAAATTTTTTCTTTATCCCAATGGTCATCAGTGCTGGATTTCGGCGGAAGCGGGCGAGGCCGGGCATCCGCACTTTGGCGACGTTGCCGAAATTTACAACGTGATCGATGCGCGGCAATCCGAGCCGCAGAACGCGGTCATTGAAGCCTTGCGCGGGCTGGGTTACAACCAGCAGGCCGCCCACTACACTCATTTTTCGTACGAGATGGTTGCGCTCACGCCGCGTTGCGCCGCGGAGTTGGGATATGAACTTTCGGAAGACGAACGCGCACGTTCCTATATCGAGGTTTCGGGCCGCAAGGGCTTCGGTGTAAAGGCTGATGATTTAATCGATAAGCTGATCGCGTCAGCGCAGAAAGAAGTAAATTCTCGGCACGATGAGTTGGACGATTCCGAACGCCAGAACATTGCAAAACAGATTGCCTTGGGAGCGCTGCGCTACTTCATGCTGAAGTACACCAAGCAGTCGGTGATCGCGTTCGATTTCAAGGAAGCGCTGAGTTTTGAAGGCGAGACTGGGCCCTATGCTCAGTACGCCCTGGTTCGGGCCGGCAATATTTTTCGTAAGGGCGGCATGGACCCCGAGAGTTTCTCAGCTGAGGGAACTGATTTCAAAAAATTTCTCATGCCTCCCGTGGAAGAGGCTGACGGGCTTTGGGAGCTATGGCTGGCGGCGTCGAAGACGTCTTACGTGATCGACCAGTGCATTGCTACCACGGAACCGGCGTACCTGGCGAAGCATGTCTTTCAACTGGCGCAATTATTCAATACTTTCTATCATCGCCATCCCATTCTCGCGGAAGCAGATGAGCAGAAGAAGAAGTTTCTGCTGGCAACTGCGGCCGTGGTCAGACGCGAACTGATTCGCGCACTCGCAGTGATGGGAATTGAATCGCCGCCGGCGATGTAGGGGCTAGCTTCAACCTTTGCGGCCGGCGATCATTAGGCCAGCGCCAACTACAACCAGAGCAATGCTCGCCGCCGGAGGAAGCAAATCATTGTGATGAGTGTTCACGCCGAGGTGAACATCGCCCGCGTCCATGCCGTGATGTTCGGTGTGTGGGACGGCAACGAAAAACGAAAGAATTCCCAGTACCAGAATTATTAGTCCGACTGCGGACAAAGCTCTCATGCGCAAATCCTCCGTTTGGATTGCATCGTTATTTCGATCCGAGTATATCTCGCTGGCTTCAGATGCAAACCAGAGTACATGCGGTGGTCACAAAACACTAATTTCTCTCGCCGGACCCAACGCCACTGAACTTAAGCCTTAGAATTCCCAAACTCGCGGGCAAACTCTATCAGACTTCTTACTGCAATCCCTGACGGGCCTTTGGCGATCCACGGCTTGTTGTCTTCCATCCACGCGGTGCCGGCGATATCCAGATGAATCCAGGGTGTATCTTCGGCGAATTCTTTCAGGAACGCGGCTGCGGTGCTGGCGCCACCCCAGCGGCCGCCGGTGTTTTGCAGGTCGGCAATCTGAGAGCGCATGGCGTCGAGGTAGTCATCGCCCAACGGCAGCCGCCACATCTTTTCGCCGGTTTTATCAATCGCGGCCTTGAAGCGATTATAGAAATCGTCATCGCTCGAGAAGACACCGGCGTTGGCGTATCCCAAGGCAACCACGACCGCTCCGGTGAGCGTGGCAGCGTCGATCAGATGGGTGCAGCCGAGTTGCCGCGCGTAGCACAAGCCGTCAGCCAATACCAACCGCCCTTCTGCGTCGGTGTTGATGATCTCGATGGTCTTGCCTGACATCGCGGTCTGAATGTCGCCAGGTTTTTGCGCTTTGCCGGAGGGCATATTTTCGGTGGCGCAAACGATACCGATCACTTTTACTTTGGGCTTAAGTTGGGCGATAGCGCGCATGGTGCCGATCATGGTCGCGCCGCCGGCCATGTCATATTTCATTTTTTCCATGCCGTCCGCGGGCTTAATGGAAATGCCGCCGGTGTCGAAAGTGACGCCTTTGCCGACCAGGCCCAGCACGGGTTTTTCCGGCACGCCGGCAGGTTCATAACGCATGACGATCAGAGCAGGCGGTTCGTCCGAGCCTTGTGCGACGCCCCAGAACGCACCCATTTTTAATTCTTTGATCTTGTCGGCGCCGTAAACTTCGCACTTCAGGCCAACTTCTTTTGACATCTGTTGCGCACGCTGCGCCAAGATTGTAGGAGTCATGCGGTT
>JBOGLH010000229.1:0-4300 GCA_050746025.1 Terriglobales bacterium
TCTCTTTCTTTGGGACATCGATCCCGAGTCACTCGAAAGTCGGGAGATCATGACCGGTAATCACTGTTTCGGTTGCACTGCTGGCGCAGGATCAAGCTGCGGCGGAGCGATTGTATGAAGGATAATGCATCGCCGCGAAACGTGTTCTCCGTTACTTAGCGCGGTAGAGAATCACTCCGAATTTTTTCCAGGTTCTACCACGTACGTGTAGAACACATGCCGCCCAACTGGATTGCGCACCTCTCCCGCCCGCCCGCCTGGGTAGCGATCACGAATTCGCTCCTGATATTGTTCGTTCCCTGGGAAGAACAGAAAGGCAAATCCCTTGCCGCCTGCTGGCTTCGGTGACAGCTGTTCCTGTGGGTCGCGAAGCATCATGTATTCCTGCCCTGCTACAAGATACCTTGTCGTGTCTGGATCATAAGGGTATGGCGACTGCCCCACGACTACAACCCGGTAGGCTGGGCCAAGCGAAGCCATGTACCGGCTTTGAACCGTCTGTTCTTCGTAGAGGATCTGCGAAGCCCTATAGTGCTTAGCCTTCAGAGTTGCAGGGTCTGCGTAATATCTGCGAAAGTAGAAGTCGATGTTGGCGTAGGCCAGCGCGCCTAAGACGGCCACGAGTAGCACAGGAATCATCCATCGCCACTTTTGCCGTAGCCAGACATCTGTAGTTCTGAACCACGCGCCGATGGGCACTGCAATCGCGGCAAAGAACGCTGGAAAAGCTGGCGTCCAATGTACCAGCATTGGAGGAGAGCCATTTCGATACAGGATGAGTGTGCCCCCAACAAAAAGCACACCTACTCCTGAGAATAGCACGAGAAACGCCGCCGGATTTCGCCATTGCCACAAGAGCAACGCCACACCCAATATGAGAAGCGCAGCTTCAGGTTTGAGTAAGAGCGGCGCGTAATACAAGATGTCCTGGCAGCTGTGAGTGCTAATACCTAGCAGGTTCTCTGACATGATCGGCCACAAAGTATGCCACATCTTTTTCAAGTCCGGCCAACTCGTCGGGACATGGTTCCAAGTCATCAGACTCGCGCCCCGTCCGTAATACAAACCAGGATGCGTTATGAAGTAACTCAGCAGCGGTCCGAACCCAATGAGGTAGCCAAGCACCAGCCATCCGAATTGCGCGACGTAATGTCGTGTGCGATGCCAGTGTGCGACGAGCAAATACGCCATGAACACTGCGAGAATGAATGGCAACAGGCGCGTGCCATAGTAAAAATGTTCGCTCAGACCCGCGGCCAACCCGGCGAGCGTCCAGTCTATCGCCCTGCGGCTGCGCAGCCCCCGCATGAGAAAGAAAAAACAGACACTCCAGAAAAACGGGGTGGTAATCTGAGGAGCCATGCGGCTGTAGTGTATATCCACAGCGCTGAACGCCATGATGCATGCGCCTGAAATCGCCGCTACTCGACCCCAGGCGTTCCGAAGCAATCCATAAAACGGCACGACCGTCGCCGCCCCAAACAGGGCGGCTGGCAGCCTAGCAACAGAAAGAGCGGTCCCGCCAACCTTAAGGAAACCGGCAACAATCGCAAACCAAAGCGCTGGCATGTCGATATCTCCCCACAATGTGCTGAACAAGGGAGCGCGAGTTGAGCCGCTGATGTAGGCGTGCTCGGCTACGGTTCCGGCAAGTATCTCGTCAGGGAAAATATTGAAAGGCACATCTCTCAAGTCCCATAATCGTAGTGCCAGCGCCAGAATTGCAATTGACGCAACGACAGCAACCTCCCACCATGTCCATGTGGGCCAACCATCGGCTTCGCCATCGTTCTGCGGCGAATGTGCCGCAGGGCTAAGTGCGGCCGCAGCTATCACTACGGCGATCCCACCCAGCCAGAGCCAGCCCGCAACCCCAAACGCCTCACGAGGCGCAGCCAGGAAAGCGACGTATGACAGTGCCGAGAAAACCACCGCGCCGCCTAGCGTTGCCAGAGCCAACCGCCTTCTCCACCCTTGAGGGTGCGCGTGAGTGAGCCTACCCAAGCCTACAGGAAACGCAGCCGACCATCGGGCGTCGCTCCAAGCCAGCACTGCTAATACACCCGCCGTCAGTAGCAAGAGCACAGCGAAGTTTCGGAGAGACTCGCGGCCGAGCAGTTCCGTACCCAACAGCGATAACACAAATGCTGGCGGGCCCAGCCATACACCGCGCGTCGACCACCGCCATGACCAACTTCTCGCGAGAGCGGGGTCACTCATCTTTGTTAGGTTTGTGACAATGGGTCAACCGCCCCTTAGGCCTTCGACACGACAACCACACGCGCAGCCATCGGCACTACGATTTCGCTTCCTCTGGCATATTGGCGGATGCCATTTTCAATTGCGACGCGAATCGCCTCCAGCCTTTCTGGCGACTGGCGCGTGAGAAGTCCGGCCGTACGAACGCCTGCATCGCGTTCTGCTCCGAAAAAATAAGACGCACTCGGAACACGCCACTCGACGGTGCGCGTGTCGTAGTTCATCGAATTGCCATCAAAGCCTGCCTGTTCCAAAACTTTTTGGCATTCTTGCCTGTCGCCGTACAAATAATGCGGTGGGCCTTCGGGCAATCCCACATCCAGGTCCGCGTACGCTTCAATAGCATCATTGACGATCTTGGCCCCGGGATTCTCCTCCGGCCCAGCCCAGACGGTGAAACCAAATTTGCCCCCAGATTTCAAAACACGGCAGGCTTCCGCACATCCCTTTTCGGGATGCGAGAGATGCAGCAAACCGAAATTGATCAAGACACGATCAAAACCGGCGTTTTCAAATGGCAGATTCTGACCGTCGCCTTGGACAAACGAAAGATCAGGGAATGTTGTTTTTGCGATGGCGATCATTTTCTCGGAAAAGTCGATCCCTTTTTGAATAGCGCCTGCCTTCCTGACCGCATCGGACACATAACCAGGACCGCATGCGACATCCAACACGGACATGCCGGCTGCGACCTCGGCGGTTCCCACTAAATAAGGAATGAACTGCCGCGTGAGCGACGTCCACACGGAATCGTATTTGTGCGCCACCCGTTCCCAGCCTTCGTGCTCGAAGCGGGCAAAGTCATCATTCATTCGCAACGTCAATTGTAAGCCAGGCGCGTCGCCTGCAAAACATTTCACACGGCAACCGATGCGGTTGCCCTACAATTTTATTCCAGAGGAAATTCAATCGGCTCTTCTTCCTCGCGCGGAAGCAGTTTATTTCGCTCGATGATTCTCGCGCAGGTATTCCAGCGCAGGATCGCATCATCATGGCCGGGCGGGTGAAGCGGTTCGGCCTTTTCGAACCAGCTCATGGCCTCACGTAAAAGATCATACGCTTGAAACCGGCAGCCCGGCGTGTGTTGTCGCAGTTTCATCTTCGCGCGACGCTCGGCTACGATTCCGGAATAATATGCGCGGTCGTATTCCGAATTGAGCCGCGCCAGCAATTCCTTTGTTTGTGAATCGCTGACTCCATAGCCTTTCTCGAAACGATCCGTCAACGCGAGCAACAGCACAATGATCGCCTGCTGGTTCTCCGGATCGACATGGAGAACGTCGAGACAAATACTCTCGGCTTCGCCGGGTTCATTCAGCAAACGGTAGCGCTCTGCCTTTTCCAGCGCAGCGGGGATGGCGTCTTTGTGCAGCTGTTTCAGTTCGCTCATGGCGACAGTGTCGTTGAACTGTTAAAGTGTTGAAGCGTTAAACCGATTTCCTTCCTATGTCATGTTGAGCGGAGCGAAACATCTCTGATTGTGTGCTTCAGACAAATGGACCTGCAGAAAAGATCAGAGATTCTTCGCTTCCCTCAGAATGACAAAGAACAACACCTTGACGCTTCAACCGTTTAATGATTTAACAATCTCTTAAGTCCTTTCCAAAACCATCCCAGCGGATCGTAAAACTCATCCACCACGCGTTCTTTCAGCGGAATGATTCCGTTGTCCGTGATCTGAATGCTTTCCGGGCAAACCTTCGTGCAGCATTTCGTGATGTTGCAGTAACCGATTCCCTGCGTGCTTCGCAATTCTTCCATGCGATCCTCGGTATCGAGTGGATGCATCTCCAAGGCGGCGACATGAATCAGGAAACGTGGCCCGATAAATTTTTCGTGCATCTGATGATCGCGCAGCACGTGGCAAACGTCCTGACAAAGAAAACATTCGATGCACTTCCGAAATTCCTGCACACGATCGATGTCCTCCTGTTGCATTCGCCAGGTGCCATCCGGCGCGTCGGGCGGTCGCGGCTTGAACGGTTTGATCTTTTTCTTTACCCGAAAATTCCACGAAACATCCGTCACCAAATCCTTGATG
>JBOGLH010000230.1:0-6137 GCA_050746025.1 Terriglobales bacterium
CCGTGACTCATGTGCTTTGCCAGCTGCGCTTCTAGAGCGTGATAATAAGACTGTCCTTCGTACAGCATCGTGCGAACTGATCCGAAATGCGGATTGATCGGATCGAGGGGGCTACCATCGCTGTTAAATGGGAAAACGTAACCCGCCGACGTTAGCCTGGGAACAACCATGTTGCCGTCATCAATGCGAAACGGTTGATGGACTCCGCGCGAACCCACGTATGCAATCATGCCAGCGAGGCTGGGGGTAATCTGCTGCTGAATATTAAGGTTCCACTGCCCCACATAGTCGCGCTTGGGGTGGGGGATAAAGCTCACGCGCAATTGGTTCACCGGAAAGGTAATATTTTGGCTGCCGAAATTGTAAAACGAGCCATTTCCGGGACTCTTGTCCACGGTATAGGAAAAGAAAGGAATGGCTTGGGTGACCATTAAAGGAAACTGATACGGAAGCGGCTGCACATCGAACAGTCCCACGCCTCCGCGAAGTGCGGTTTTGCCGTTATGAAACACGTCCCACGCGAAGCCTACGCGGGGTTCGAAATCTTTGAGTGTGGGATTAGCGAAAAATGGATTCCCCGTAATAGGAGTTCCGCTGCTAAAGTTCGCCAGGTTTTGCAGCTTACCTTGAGTTTCCTTTATGACCGTTGTCATCTCATAGCGTAGGCCGAGGTTAAGGGTTAGATAAGGTCGCGCGCGCCAGTCGTCCTGCAAATAGGCTCCGAAAAGAGTCTGGCGAAGATTCCGCGGGGAAAGCGTACTGGCGATTCCGCCTTGAAATCTCGTCGGTTGATTTTGAAGAAACCCTGCCAAACTTGAGAAATTCCAGATTCCGTTCGGGTCTGTGTCCGCGACCACATTGAGCAGCATACGTTCCACCGCAACGCCAAAGCGCGTGGAGTGGGTTCCATGGGTCTTGAATGCATCGTCATATGCCTGAATCGAGTTCCAGTGGTACAGATAGGTTGGACTCCCGCCCACGCCTCCCGTGAAGGGAGTCACTCCGCCACCAATGATGACCTGAGCGGCGTCGCGTCCAGCAAACCCGGTGCCTCCGACGCCCAAACCGGCGTCGGCAGCCAGAGGGTTAATAGCTTTAAAGCTTTTATTATTGTCTACCCGCTCGTGGTTTCCGCCAACACGAATCGTGTTGACAAAAGTGGAACTGAATAGGTGAGTCTCTTCGAGCGAAAAAAACTGTCTCGAAGTAAGCGTATTGAACTCCACGTTGTTCAGCCCGTCAGGAGAGGAATAGGTCGTGCGATCAAGCATGTAAGTTCCGAAAAGCGAATCTTTGTCACTCATCTTGTGGTCAACTCGCGAAGTCAAGAAATTTTCATTGACTATCTGCTGACCGGCAAAAGTGTATGTACCGAAATCTCCGTTACTCCCAGCGAGTATCCCCTGGTTCGGCAAATGCCAAAAAGGTAAGTATTGCTTTGCGCTAAGGTCAACTCCGTTCGCATCGGTGTTAACTCCTGTGGGAAGTTGCGTGGGGTTACAGTGGTTGGGATCACTAGGGTCAGGTTGGGAACACATCAGCCCACTACGCGCCGCCACGGACGGGACCGTATCGAATTCCGTAATTCCCTTCCCCTGCCGGATAGCTTCATAGTCGGCAAAGAAAAATGTATGATCCTTGACAATAGGGCCGCCAATCGTTCCGCCGAACTGGTTTCTCTTGAAAGGAGGAATCGGCGAACTCGGGTCATCAAAGTAGTTTTTGGCGTCGAGTTTGCTGTTGCGTAGAAACTCGTAAGCGCTGCCGTGAATTTGATTGGTGCCAGTGCGGGTGATCGCATTCACCACTCCGCCGGAAGTCTTGCCATAATCCGCGGAGTAATTGCTGGTAAGTACCGAAAATTCCTGAATCGCGTCAACTCCGAGGTTCCCTCCAAGCACACTGCCCGGCGCTCCGTTCGCGTAGTCATTTAAGCTAATGCCGTCGAGGCGATAATTGTTCTGTTGTGGCCGGGCGCCTGAAATGGTGAGCTGTTGTCCAAACCCGCGGTTGCCGCGGTCCGTACCTGCAGAAAAATCGAGCTGCGTGTGCACCGCATCAACTCCCGGCTGGAGCTGGGCAAGATCAGTCCAGCTGCGCCCATTGAGCGGCAATTCACGCACGGTGGTGGCACTAACGACAGCACTGATGTCTGAGGTTCCTACCTGCACCGCTGGAACTTCGGTTTGCACTTCGACCGTCTCAGTCGCCGAGCCCACCTTCATGGTCATATCCATAACTGCGGTAGCGCCCACAGTTAGGGTGATGCCTGTTAAGGCCTCAGACTTGAACCCTTTGGAAATGAATTTGATTTCGTATGAGCCTGGAACAAGATTCGGCGCTGTATAGAGCCCGTCCGTATTCGTAGTGGTGGTGCGGGTAACGTCGGTTGCCAGGTTCTTAACGAATACTTGAACGTCAGGAATTACTCTGCCGCTCGGGTCGGAGACGGTTCCTGATATCGTGCCCCCCGCCACCTGTGCGGCTGCCTTGTGGCACGCCATACTTCCGCAAATGATTGTCAGGGCGAAAAGGCCAACACGATATCTTCGAAGCGATGAACTGGTGGGCATCCTGGCCCCCTTTTTCAATCAGAAGTGAACCACACAAAACAGAAACAACTTGCACGATCCAAACTCCGACTTTCAACAGCAGTTGGGACGATGTTCTACGGACATTAAGCTGCAATGAAGATCAAATGAATTCTCGTTCAGAAATAAATATTGCGTTGATGCGTGCCTTCCGCCCGGCCAGCTGTGGCATTCTTAATCAGCAGCGCTGGCTCGTAGATTTTACGAATCCTTATGCTCTTGAACCGGAGAAATGATATAACTGCGGCGAGATTCGAAGCCGCATCGGCGGCTCACTCGGAAGTTTATTCTTGCGTTGATCCACATGGCAAACGTGTTTCGCGGGAAAGCAAGCACATGCGAGAAAATGGAATATGAGAATTTTGCTGGTCGAAGACGAAGCTAAAGTTTCCAATTTTGTCTCGCGCGGGCTGGCGGCCGAGAGATTTGCCGTTGATGTTGCCAGTGACGGCCAGAGTGGTTTCGAACTCGCAACCACCTACGATTATGATCTCTTGATTTTGGATTTAATGCTTCCGGTCTTGGATGGTAGAGAGCTCTTGCGTCGAGTTCGACGGAAAAATTCCCATGTTCCCGTCCTGATTTTGACCGCCCGCGACAACGTCACCGATAAAGTTAGTAACTTCGATGCCGGTGCCGACGATTACCTGACGAAACCGTTTGCTTTCGCTGAACTTCTGGCTCGCGTTAAGGCACTCCTTCGTCGCGGTCCAGTGAGCCGAAGCAGTGTGGTTCGGGTTGAGGATCTTGATCTCGATCGTCTCTCGCAGCAAGTGCGGCGTGCCGGCAAACGGATCGATTTGACCTCGAAGGAATACGCACTTCTCGAATATCTAATGTCAAACGCTGGCCGTGTTCTTTCCCGGACCATGATCATCGAGCATGTCTGGGACCAGAGTTTCGATGGGATCACTAACATTGTCGATGTTTACGTCCGTCACTTACGAAACAAAGTAGACGACCCTCACGAACATAAGCTCATACGAACAGTTCGCGGAGTGGGTTACACGATCAGCGGCGGAGGCTAACCGTGAACATTCATTCCATTCGCGTACGTCTTACCGCCTGGTATGCGGGGCTGCTGGCCGGCGCCATTGTGCTATTTGGCGTGCTTGTGTACGTCGGTCTGAAGCAATACCTTATTGGAAACGCCGGCGCAACGCTGGCGGTTCAATCGCGTTCCATTGGAACGGAGTGGCTTGCCGAGTTCCCCAATAAGCGACCAGGCTGGCTTGGCCAGGAGATCAATGAAGCCTACGCACCGGAGGCGAACAGTAATTTTGTCAGGATTACAAAAAGCGATGGAACTATCATCTACGTTTCAGGACAGCCGAAAGACAATAGTTTTCAGCCCTCTGAAGTACCTTTGCCGACACGCGAATTACAAAACAATATTACGCGAATCGTACACCTGCCCAGTGGAAAAGCCCTACTGATCGAGAGTCTTTCTTTCAGTGGCTCGGGCGATACCCGTTTTCTCGTCGAAAGTGGAATTCCTTATTCGCAAATTGAAGATGTTCTAAACGGACTGCTGCGGATGCTCGCGGTGTATTTACCTTTGATCGTGTCGGTAGCAGGATTTGGCGGCTACTGGCTGATGCGCCGCTCACTCCGGCCAGTGGATGAGATCACAACCAGAGCTGAAGGTATTACTTCGACCAACCTCAGCCAACGTTTGCCTGTAATCAAAACTGGAGATGAGATTGACAGGCTCTCCACCGCACTCAACCGGATGATTGCCCGGCTTGAAGATGCATTCCAACATATTCATCGGTTTTCCGCGGATGCATCGCACGAGCTTCGCACCCCACTCACCATTCTCCAATTGGAGTTGGAAGGAATCGTCCAGAACCCCACACTGGATCCTGAATTAGTCGATCAGATCGGCAGTGCTCTTGAGGAAACCCAGCGCCTTTCCCGGATCGTTGAGAGCCTGCTGACAATTTCAAGACTGGACGCAGGCGAAGTAAAGATGGAGAAGGACGTTATTAAGTTAGCTGAGCTGGCGCAGTCAACGACTGAACAGATGAAATTATTGGCTGATGAAAAGTTGCTGACCATGAGCTGCAGTTGTGACGCATCCGTCTACATTCTCGGCGATAAGTCGCGGTTCAAACAAGTTATAGTCAACTTGATTGCGAATGCTATCAAGTACACACCCGAAGGCGGCAACATTGGCGTCAGCGTGCGGCCACAGTACGGCAAAGCTCTGCTTGAAGTATTTGATGATGGCGTTGGAATTCCATCGCAAGCGATCACTCATATTTTCGAGCGCTTCTATCGGGCGGATAAGGCCCGGTCACGGGATTCTGGCGGGGCTGGCCTGGGACTGGCTATCGTGAAAGCCATTTGCACCGCTCACGGCGCGGAAGTTAAGGTCTCTAGTCACGAAGGTAAGGGCAGCAGTTTCACGGTGGAAATGCCGCTTGCCCGTATTCCTCATCGCCCGGAGACAAGCAGTGCGGAAAGCTTCGGCTATGTATCCGAAGATCGGCGTTGAGAATTCGTTTGTCTCCCTACGAGAAATGAATGGAATTTTACTTCCAATTCATTATTCGTTCATCTCGAGGGCTTCATCTATCTAAGGAGAAATCGGTACGCCGACAGTTAACTTTCCTCCTTCATTGATTGAAACGCTGAAGCTAAACGGATCCTCGCATCAAGTGGCAATCCTTTCGAAAACAAAATGAGAAGACGCGATTTCTTCACAAGCTCGGTGGCCGTTGGAGCTGGACTGACTCTCGTCGGTAACTTGTCGCCACTTCATGCAGACACAAGCCGGTCCTGCTCCGTACCGTTCCCCCTAACTCCGGGATTAACAAAGTACGTAGTTGACTTTGTTCGAAGTACCCAATACTCGGACATTCCCGGCGATGTCATTGAACTTGGGAAAAAGTCGTTGCTGGATGGCATCGGTTTGGCGCTCGCAGGTTCAAAGCTTCCCACGTACGACATTCTCAAAAAGTATCTGAACACCTTTGGCTTTTCTGGATCCGTCACAACCGTCATCGGCACGAATAGTAAATTGCCGGCTCGCTTTGCTGCCTTGGTAAACGGCGTAGCGATTCACGTCGAAGACTTCGATGACACACAGCTCGCCGTGGGGAAAGATCGCGTTTACGGCCTGCTGACACATCCGACAGTCCCGGTGTTGCCGTCTAGCTTAGCTGTTGCCGAGGGTGCGGGGAGCAGCGGCAAAGAGCTGATGCTCGCCTACCACGTAGGCGTAGAGGTTGAAACTAAAATCGCGGAGGCCATCTCTCCACGGCACTACGAAGACGGTTTTCATTCAACGGGAACCTGCGGAGTCTTTGGCGGAACGGCGGCATGCGCGAAGCTTCGCGGCTTCGACGATGAAAAAATGCAACGCGCCTTCGCGATTGCGGCAAGTCAGGCGAGTGGCCTGCGAGAAAACTTTGGAACAATGATGAAACCGTTCCATGCCGGACACGCCGCAGAAGTCGGTGTCCTGTCTGCCGATCTGGCGGAACTTGGCTGGAGCGGCGCCGAAGGCATACTCGAAGCTCCACGCGGATTCTTCAACGC
>JBOGLH010000231.1:0-7133 GCA_050746025.1 Terriglobales bacterium
TTCGTAAACCTGGCCAATGAAACCGTGACTATCACGGTCAACTCGAAACCATCGGAGGACGGCGCACACAACATTGTGGTTAAGCCGATCAACGACGAGTACAACCTGCGCGAGTTCAACATGATTACGACCAATCGCAAGAAAGTGGACGAAGCCACCGCCGGGAAAGTCGGCTACGTCTATCTTCCGGATATGGGCGCGCCCGGCTTGAATGAATTCGTCAAGCAATTCTTTCCGCAAATTCGCAAAAAGGGCCTGATCATCGATATCCGTTACAACGGCGGCGGCTTCGTCGATGAACTCATCTTCGAGCGCCTGCGCCGCATTCTGGCGGGCATGGATTCAGCCCGCAACTGGAAGAGCAGCACTGTGCCACCAATTGTGTTTAACGGATCGATGGTCTGCCTGACCAATCATTACGCCGCATCAGACGGCGACATTTTCAGCTACATGTTCAAGTACTACAAGCTCGGTCCGCTCATTGGCGAGCGTACCTGGGGCGGAGTTCGCGGGATTCGCGGCGAGATTGATTTGATGGATGGCGGCTACATCACGCGTCCCGAGTTCGCCCGCTACAACAATCAGAGCCAGTGGATTGTAGAGAACCGCGGCGTTCGGCCGGACATCATTGTCGAAAACCGGCCCGAGCAGGTGGTCAGTGGAAAAGATCCGCAACTGGATCGTTCGATCGAAGAAGTGATAAAGGCGATCCAGGCAAATCCGAAGCAACTTGCCCCGCGGCCACCGGCGCTGCCGCCGTACCCCGCCGGGCCAGGATAAATGAAGTCCATGCAGGGGCGGTCGTCGACGTCCCTGCAAAACCCTGTTTGGGGGGACGGGCGTCCGCGCCCGTCCTAGACCGCCGCGTGTATTGCCCCGAATCGAAACCGTTTCTCAAGTGGGTTCCGCGCCCCTTAGTAGTTCGACCTTCGTCTTATCCACTTACCGCCAAAGATCGTATAATTGTTCTTTCATGCCAAAATATTCGATTGTCATTCCCCTGCATAACGAGCAGGAAAATGTCACCGATCTCTATGATCGTTTGAAAGCGGTCATGGAGACCAGCGGCGACACCTTCGAAATCGTATTTGTCGACGATGGCTCATCTGATGAAACATTTCACCTGCTGCGTCAGATCGCGGCTGTAGACAGCCGAGTCACAGTGGTTCGCCTGCGCCGAAATTTCGGCCAGACTTCGGCTCTGGCCGCCGGCTTCGATCATGCCCGAGGCGAGTACATCATCGCCATGGATGGCGATCTGCAGCATGATCCATCGGACATTCCGCTGTTCCTGGAAAAACTTTCAGAAGGCTATGACATCGTAAGCGGGTGGCGGCGGCAGCGAATTGATAATCTCTGGTTGCGCCGCATCCCGTCGCGATGCGCCAATTGGTTGATGGCGAAATTGAGCGGGGTCGATATTCACGACTTCGGAACCACCTTTAAAGCTTACCGGCGCGACATTTTGGAGCAGGTCCCGCTTTACGGCGAGCTTCACCGTTTCATTCCGGCGTTGGCCTCATGGCATGGCGCTACTATTTGCGAAGTACCCATTCGTAATGTCAACCGGGAACGTGGTGTATCGCACTACGGCATCTCGCGCACCTTCCGGGTTTTCTTTGACCTCATTACCATTCGCTTCTTGCTCAAATACCTGGGCCGCCCACTGCACTTTTTTGGCACTGTGGGAATGATGGGAATTTTTGGCGGCATGGGCATTACCGCGTGGCTATTTGTCGAGAAGTTTCTGCGTCACTCTCACGTGATGATGGAACATGGCCCGATGATGATCTTCGCCGCCGTGCTGCTACTGGCAGGATTGAACCTGTTGGCAATCGGACTTCTCGGTGAGTTGCAAGTGCGCCATTACCATGAGCCCACGCGCCGCGCGCCCTATTCGCTCGATCGCGTTCTGCGCGCCCACAGTGAAGAGCAAAGCGTGCCGGAGTAAGTGTTGTGTGGCGCGGGTGCCCTCGCCCGCGAACGGCCGCCACCTTACTCGTCTCGGCTGTGCGGCAGGGCACGGCTTTTTGTCAGACAAGAATGTCCGACCCACACCGCTCTTGATTCTGGCCAAGAGCCGACGACCGAAGACCGAGGACCAACGACCAACGACCCTTCCGCGTTATACTTGCCTTAATGTCCGCGGCAGACAAGACCTTTTACCTCGAAACCTTCGGCTGCCAGATGAATGCCCACGACTCGGAAAAGGTCGTTGGCACCCTGGTCTCTCAGGGATACCGCCAGGTCCCGACGGTCGAGGAAGCCGGATTAGTGCTGTATAACACCTGCTCCATCCGCGATAAGGCCGAGCAAAAAGTTTTTCATCGCCTGGCCGACTACAAGAAGCTCGAAGCCCAAGGCAAAAAATTCGGCGTGCTCGGCTGCGTAGCGCAACAGGAAGGCGAAAAGATTTTCGAAAAAGCGCCGCACGTTTCGCTGGTGTGCGGGTCGGCATCGTATCGCAAATTGCCGGAGATGCTGCAGCAGATCGAAAATGCGCCTCGGCAGACAGGGAAGTTCGACGTCACCAAACGCCTGCATGTGACCGGCCTTGACGATCGCGAAACTGACGAGTGCTTCGAGACTGAGTTCACCGCGCGCACTAACCCGCATCGCGGCTACATCACCATTATTGAAGGATGCGATAAGTTTTGCTCCTACTGCGTGGTGCCATTTACCCGCGGCAAAGAGCGCAGCCGGACTTCCGACTCGGTGCTCGCAGAAGCCCGCCAGATGGCTGATCTCGGCTACACAGAAATTCAGCTGCTTGGCCAGAATGTAAATTCCTATAAAGATTCGGCAGGGAAGCGAAGCTTCGCGGAATTGCTGGCGGCGGTTGGCGAAGTCGCGGGGATCCGTCGTGTGCGTTTCACCACTTCGCACCCGCGCGATTTTGGCAAAGATATTATCGACGCCATTGATGCCGTGCCCACGCTTTGCGATCACGTGCATTTGCCGGTGCAGAGCGGATCTACGCGCGTGCTGGACGCCATGCAGCGGCTTTACACTCGCGAACAATATCTTGAACGGATTTCGTGGATGAAGTCGGCGCGGCGCGAGATCAGCATCTCCAGCGATGTGATTGTCGGTTTTCCCGGCGAAACGGAAGAAGATTTTCAGCAAACGCTTTCGTTGTTAGGTGAAGTCGACTACGACGCGGTATTTGCCTTTAAGTATTCGCCACGGCCGAACACGCCATCTATAAAAATGGACGATGCGATTCCGGACGAAGAGAAATCGCGGCGGTTGTCGGAGTTGCTGGAACGGCAGCGTGCAATCCAGAAGCGGCGAAACCAGAGGCATTTAGGTGAAATAAGTGAAGTAATGATTGAAGGGAAGAACGATGCCCGCAATCAATGGCTGGGCCGGACATCGCAGAACAAAACGTTGAACTTTGTAGCGTCTGAAGGGCGAAGTCTTGAGTTTGGCATCTACGTACGAGTGCGCGTCACCACCGCCTTGCCGAACAGCCTGGTCGGTGAGATGGTGGGAGATCAACAGACACGGGTAGGTTAAAGCTGTTGCTTCACTTCGTGGACCTTCGTGTCCTTTGTGGTTAATGAAAATTTGCGTTGTGATTCTGCGCTGAGATGGTGCGAGAGCAAGAGATACGGGCGGTTTAAAGTTGTTGCTTTACTTCGTGGACCTTTGTGTCCTTTGTGGTTAATGGGTTTGAGGAGCGCCAATGGAAGTAGAGATGAAAATTCGCGGCTTGCTGATGGACCCCGTCACCAATACTCCCATTGTGATTCTGCGCGATTCCGGAAGTGAGACCGTCCTGCCAATCTGGGTCGGAGTTTACGAGGCCAACGCCATCGCCCTGGAGATCGAAAAGGTAAGCACGCCCCGCCCCATGACCCACGATCTGATTAAGAACGTCCTTGCCGGCCTGGACGCGCGGGTGCACAAAGTCGTAGTCACTGAACTGAAAGAAGACACCTTTTACGCAGTCATCTGGATGGAGCGCGACGGCAAAATCATCAGCGTTGATTCGCGTCCTTCGGACGCGCTCGCCCTCGCGCTGCGCGTCGATTGTCCCATCTTCGTCGAAGAAGAAGTCCTGAAAACCTCAAAGAAGGCCACCGCCACCTCCGAAACCACCAGCGAGGAACTCCGCAAATGGCTCGAAGGCCTCAACGACGAAGACCTCGGCCACTACAAGATGTGAAAAAACAATTGTTTACCATTGGACAATGTACGGACCCATGCTTTCGCACGCTCTCCGTGTTTTACATAATACTTGTTATCAGACGCTGGAGGTCCAATTAGCTATCGGATCTCTTCACCAGCTCCCCTATTGAAAAGTGCCTGGAAGCGTGGACGGTGGCGCTTAACAAACGTCGCGGGTCGGTTTCGAAGGACACCGAGTACCCCCAATCGCCGAATAGTTTCGCGGCGAAGGTTTGGATCTCCGGTTCGACTACCGCGCGGGTGGATTCATTGTTGGGAGCTAAGAGACGGTCGTTGACGGTCATCTGGATGTCCTGGCCATTAAAGCGAAACGTTCCATTTAGCCGCGGATCTGCTTCTAACTTTTGGGCTGCGATGAGGGCCGCGCGAGTAGCCTGAGTCAGCCGGTGGAGGTTTGTGCCGGAGAGCGGTGCTTTGCGGTTATAGAGAAGACCCAAGATGCCGTCGGTCTGGTCCAAGCTGTAATCGGCTTCGTGGCCGATGAGCATCAGGCCGGGGCCGTGATGGACGTGCCGATAGTCGGCGACGTCGATGAGAAGTCCGTCGAATATTTCATCCTGAATCCAGCTGTGGAAGATGGGAATAACAGCCGCGAGATCGGCATCGGCATTGTTCAAGTAAAGCTTTATGTTTATGTGTTGGAGCTCGATTGCGGTTTCTTCTTCGAGTATGGCTCGCACATGGGCCTCTTTATTCCGGGTGTGACCGGATTCCATCCCTGACCTTCGCAATAACAACCGCTAAAACCTCACCACAGAGTTACACAGAGAAACACCACAGAGGAAATCACGTAAACATGCGTCATGCCGTCACCGGATTTCCCAGACGATTGTTGCAGCTGTGGGCGGCGTCGATGAAGAGTTGCGCTTCGTCGATCAGGTAACGGCTCGATTCTTTGGTGTAGGGCTGCCCGCATTTTTCATGCGCGGAGAACAAATAGCCGGCGAACTTTCCGCCCGCGAATGGGTCAAAAAACAGTTTGGTGTCATAGTAGCGTTGGCGAAATTCAGTGATGATCTGACCGGGGTCGTTGCCTATGTTTTGATTCTCGACCTGAACCAGCGCCCTAGCGGCAGACAGCATGGAACGATATGCGGCAGTACCAGCTTGGGCGGCTTCGCCCTTCTCGAAAGCCAGTTGGGCTTCAAACAATTCCCTTTCGGCTGCGGCCAGACCAAATTCAACCAAAGACACGACTTCGCCCGCGCATTCGCCGTCGCCCATGTCTCCAAGCGTGTACTCGCGCACGTCGCCCCAATCGCTAAAGAATGAGCGGTCGCCGGCAGGGGGACGCGTGAGGTCTTCGAGCAGCTTTTTCAGTTCAGCCTTGCCTGTCCGGTTAATAAAATCTTTGAAGACTTCTCCGGCCAGCCGATCAGCCAGGTAACGCTCAGTGAGCCGACTGACAACTTTCGGAATATTTTTCGAGGGCACGGCAACTATGGGCAGTCCGTAGGAACCGGCGTTTTGCTCCCATTGGCCGCCGAGAACGACCTGAAAGTGCGGCACGGCGTGGCCGGCAATTTTGCGGCTCACGCCATAGAAACCAAGGTCGGCAACGTGATGCTGGCCGCAACTATTGAAGCAACCGCTGATCTTGATGTGAAGTTTCTGTACGGCTTCGTCTGATTGAAAGCTTTTCTCTTCGACCTGCCTGCGAAGTTCGGCGGCGAGGCCGCGCGAAGACGAGATCCCCAATTTACAGGTGTCGGTTCCCGGGCAGGAAGTGATGTCAACCATCGCGCCTGCGCCGACGTTGGCTATACCGGCTGCGTTGAGCGCCTTGTAGAGCTCGGGTAGATCGGCTTTGCTGACCCAACGAATGGCAAAGTTTTGTTCGACTGTGGTGCGAATCGTCTCCCTGGTGAAGCGGCGAATAATATCTGCAAGCGAGCGCAACTGATTCGCTGTAATGTCGCCCAGCGGCAGGGCGATATTGACCGTAACGTAACCGGGCTGGCGCTGGGGTCGAATATTAAACTTCAACCAACGCTTGAAGTTTTCAGAATCCCCATTCAAGTTGCCGATATTGATTAGTTGAGAGAGCCCGAGGTTTTCATCGGACGAAGCCTTCAGCGGCGCCTCCTGAAATTCCGCTCGCGCCTGCTCGATGTATTCGGTCCAGCGGGGATCGAACGGAAGCAGCTTGCGTTCCTCGAGCACCAGCTCGCGAAATTTCTCGATGCCCAAATCCTGGAGTAAGAATTTAATGCGGGCGCGATTGCGGTTTTTCTTTTCGCCGAGGCGCGCAAACACTCTGGCGATGGCCTGAGTAAGTGGCAACAATTCTTCAGGCACAACAAACGAATCGAGCAGCTTGGCGTGATAAGGGACTGCGCCGAGACCTCCGCCAACGTACATTTCGAAACCGAGCTCTTCCCTTCCCGTAGATTCATTCACGCGGGTTTTGGCGATCAGGCCCAGATCGTGCAAGCTGGCCAGGCCGCAGGCATGCTGGGCGCATCCGCTGAATGCGGGTTTGAATTTGCGGCCGAAACTTTGGCAATCGGGATGGCCGAGTAGAAAGCGCGACAGCGCGCGCGAATAAGGCGTGACGTCGAAACTTTCGTCGGTGCAAACGCCGGCGTATGGGCACGCGGTGACGTTGCGGACGGAATTGCCGCATGCCTCGCGGGTGGTAATGTTGGCGGCAGCGAGACGGCGCATCACGCTGGGCGTGTCGTCGATATGGACGTAATGAAGCTGGAAGTCCTGGCGGGTGGTGACATGAGCGATGCCGTCGGAATATTCCTCGGCGAGTTCGGCCATGGTCTCAAGCTGCGATGCGTTCAGGCCACCGGCGGGAATTTTAATACGCTGCATTCCAGGCGCGTCCCACATGGTGTTCGGGCCCTTTGTCAGATCGGCCGAAGGAAAATTTAATTTCTGGATTTTTTGACCATCGTTGCGCTGGCCATTGTCGTAGCGCTGTCCGTAGG
>JBOGLH010000232.1:0-25292 GCA_050746025.1 Terriglobales bacterium
GGGCATACATCTGCGACGAGTGCGTAGCAGTGTGCAACTCCATACTGGAAGATGACCGGGCTGCCACGCCTGCGGCTACCACTCCGAATCAGCTTCCCAAGCCACAAGAGGTCAAGACCTTTTTAGACGAGTACGTCATTGGCCAGGAGCAAACCAAGAAGAAGCTGGCAGTAGCCGTTTACAACCACTACAAGCGCATTTATATGAACCGCCAGCGCACCGGCGATGGCATTGAGCTCACGAAATCGAACATCATGCTCATCGGGCCTACCGGGACTGGCAAGACCCTGATGGCGCAGACCTTGGCGCGCATGCTCGACGTGCCCTTCGCCATTGTGGACGCAACTACCCTGACCGAGGCTGGGTACGTCGGCGAAGATGTTGAAAACATTATCCTGAAGCTCCTGCAGGCGGCCGACGGCGACGTGGGCCGGGCACAGACTGGAATCATCTACATCGATGAAGTCGATAAAATCGGGCGCAAAGACGAGAATCCGTCAATTACCCGCGATGTATCTGGTGAGGGTGTTCAGCAGGCGCTTCTGAAGATCCTTGAAGGCACTATCGCTAATGTGCCGCCGCAGGGGGGCCGTAAGCACCCCCACCAGGAATTCACACCCGTCGATACCACTAACATTCTTTTTATCTGTGGTGGCGCGTTCGTCGGTCTGGACAAGATCATTGGCCGTCGGGCTGGCAGAAAGTCTCTTGGTTTCAAGGCAGAAGAGGATCAGCCGCTGCAGGACGTTGTCGCCGACCGCAAGCGCAATTTTGAGCTGATCAGCGAAATACAGCCGGAAGACCTTATAAAATTTGGACTTATCCCAGAGTTCGTTGGCCGTTTGCCTGTGGTGGGCGTGCTTGAAGACCTCGACGAATCTGCCCTGATTGAAATCCTCACCCGGCCCAAAAACGCGATCGTCAAGCAGTACCAGCGCCTCTTTGAATTTGAGAATGTACGCCTCAAATTCAGCGAGGACGCTCTCCGCGCGATTGCCCGCCAAGCGATGGTGCGCAAAGTTGGTGCCCGTGGTTTGCGTATGATCCTGGAAGAGCTCATGCTTGACCTCATGTACCACCTGCCTAGTCAGAAAAAAGTAAAAGAATTCGAAGTCACGCGCGAAATGGTTGAAAAACGCAACGTTTCGCTTACTATGATGGAGAAGGCAGGGTAGCTCTCAGCCATCAGCTATCAGCCTTCAGCTTTGTACTGTTTTGCTGAAAGCTGACGGCTGAAAGCTGATAGCATTGTCTTGGAGCACTCATTGACCACACCCAAGGAAAAGTTCGAGACCAGAAAACTACCCATGATGCCCATCCGGGACGTGGTCATCTTTCCTCACATGATGACGCCGTTCGTGGTAGGCCGTGAATCGAGTGTTCGCGCCCTAGAAGAAGCGCTGGCCTCGGACAAGAAGATATTCCTTGCCACCCAGCACGATGCCAGCATCGATGAGCCTAAGGCGAACGAGATCTATCAGATCGGGACTGTGGTCAACATCGTTCAGAGTCTCAAGCTCCCCGACGGGAACATCAAAGTCTTGGTCGAAGGCATAGAGCGCGCTAAAGTCCTCCAGATAACCGACACCGAAGGCTTCATGCAGGCGACCGTTCGCCTGGCCCGTTATACCGTCGAAACTAACAGCCAACTCGAAGCTGCCATGCAGCGGGTTACGACGTTGTTTGAGCAATACGTAAAGCTCTGCCAATCTCTCAATTACGAAACCATGATCGCGGCCGTTCGCATGGAAGATCCGGCCAAGCTGACCGACACCATCGCCGCAAACCTGCAACTCTCGATTGAAGAAAAACAAGAGCTGCTGGAAATTTTTGATCCCTCCGAGCGTCTCACCCGCATTGCAGATGTGCTCGATATCGAGATCGAAAAATTGAACATGGACCGCACCATTCAGTCACGGGTCAAGCGGCAGATGGAACGTGCACAAAAAGAGTACTACCTCAACGAAAAGATCAAGGCCATCCAAAAAGAACTGGGCCGGGGCGAGAAGAGCGAATTCGACGAACTGAAGAAGAAGATCGAAAAAGCAGGCATGTCGAAAGATGTCCGCGAAAAGGCTTTGCAGGAACTCAAGAAGCTTGAGGCCATGCCGCCGATGTCGGCCGAGTCGACCGTGTCACGCAACTATTTAGATTGGCTGCTGGCAGTTCCATGGAAGAAGCGTTCCAAGGAAATTCGGAATATCTCGCGGGCCGAAAAAGTTCTGAACGAAGATCATTACGGACTGGAGAAGATCAAGGAGCGCATCCTTGAATTTCTCGCCGTACGCCAGCTTGTAAAAAACCCTAAGGGTTCAATCCTCTGCTTTGTTGGACCTCCCGGAGTAGGCAAAACTTCGCTGGGAATGTCCATCGCCAAAGCCACCGGGCGCAAGTTCGTGCGCATGTCGCTGGGCGGAGTGCGTGACGAAGCCGAAATTCGCGGCCATCGCCGTACTTACATCGGCGCGCTTCCCGGCCAGATCATTCAAATGATGAAAAAGGCCGGCACCAAGAACCCGGTCTTCATGCTCGACGAAGTCGATAAAATGTCCATGGATTTTCGTGGCGACCCGTCCGCTGCACTCCTCGAAGTGCTCGACCCCGAACAGAATTTCATGTTCGTCGATCACTATCTGGACGTTGAGTATGACCTGTCACAAGTTTTCTTCGTAGCCACGGCAAACGTTATGCACACGATTCCTCCCGCTCTGCAGGACCGCATGGAAGTATTGCGCCTGCACGGTTACACCGAAGCGGAGAAGGTTGAAATCGCCAAGCAGTTCCTGGTTAAAAAACAGATGGAGCAGGCTGGACTGAACGAAAAAAACATCAAGTTCACCGATGATGCGATCACGACGCTTATCCGCAACTACACTCGCGAGGCCGGCGTCCGCAACCTGGAGCGCGAGATCGGCAACATCTGCCGCAAGGTCGCTCGCAAGGTTGTCAAAGAAGGCGCGAACTACAGCATCAGCGTGGGGGCCGAAAGCGTCAATGAATTCCTGGGAGTACTCAAGTTCCGCGACACCCTGGCCCACGAGAAGAGCGAAATCGGTTTGGTTACCGGCCTGGCGTGGACCGAAGTCGGCGGCTCAATCCTGAGCACCGAAGCCAGCGTGGTTGACGGTAAAGGAAAGCTGACTTTGACCGGCAAGCTTGGCGATGTGATGCAGGAATCAGCGCACGCCGCTATGTCCTACACTCGCTCACGGGCGCAGCGTCTCGGGCTAACCCGAGAGTTCTATCGCAACTTCGACATTCACGTCCACGTGCCAGAAGGTGCCATTCCGAAAGATGGGCCTTCGGCCGGAATCACTATTGCTACCGCAATTGCCAGTGCTCTAAGTAAGATTCCGGTACGCCGCGACATTGCCATGACTGGCGAGATCACTCTTCGCGGCAAGGTTCTTCCCATCGGTGGACTGAAAGAAAAACTTCTCGCGGCGCATCGAGCAGGATTGTTCGAAGTGATTCTGCCGAAAGAAAACGAAAAAGATGTGGCCGAGGTCCCCGAGAATCTACGCAGCGCCATGAAGCTGCACTTCGTGGAAACCATGGATCAGGTGCTTGCCATAGCCCTGGAACAGCCATTGCCAGAAGTTGACATTCCGGCTGATGCCACGCAGAACATTCCTCTCACAGGGCCGTCAGAAGGCCCAGCAGCGCACCAGTAACCATCTCGCGGCAACGCCGAGCTCTTGTTTCGGTTGGACTGTCCTGAGTTAAACATAAACAAAACAGCGGGTGGATCATGGCGAATGCAACGGACAAGCCTCTGCTTGAGGCTCTGCTCGACTCTTGGACCGACAACAATACCATTTTGCTTAATCTGCTCCGGCTCATCCCGGAGGGCGGGCTCGAGGCGAGAGCGGTCGAGGGCAGCCCATCCGTCGCACAGTTATTCACGCACATTCATTTTGTTCGTCTTGTGTTCGTTTTAGAGGAGGCGCCCGAGTTCGCTAGAGACATGCCGAAGGGTGAGTGGCTCGAAGAGCGTAACCGCGAGCGCATGGCCCAGATGTTGAGCGACAGCGCTAACGCAGTGCGGGACGCAGTCAAGACCAGGCTCGAGGCCGACCGCGACATGGATCTTCACTACAAACATCCGATCCTCCTGCTCCAGCACATGATCTGGCACGAGGGCTACCATCACGGTCAGATCAAGCTTGCCCTCAAGGTCGCCGGCAGCCCAATCACTGATAAGGAAGCGGGGCCGCTTACATGGGGTGTCTGGATGCGTAAGAACTAGTGGCGTTTATGCCTTCGACGCGGGCGCTTAAACTCTTCGCCGTCGTGGCAACTCTCCTGGCACGTTTCTTACCGTTTTGACCCTCTACACAAGTCTCGGCCCCTGGAATTACAATTTCACTGTTGTCCGATGCTTCCACGAATGTCGATTCACGTGAAAGGCACGACCGGACTGGTCGTTGCAGCTGTGATCATGATCGCAGTCTTGATCGTTTTTCCTGCCTATCGCATATTTCTTGCCATCAGCTTGGGTATTGGGATTGTCGTTGCTCTCATACTTTATCTACGCAACAAGTACAGTCCCGTTCGTGAAGAGGACATCAACAACAATAAGCGTCCTTTAGGTCTCGACTGAATTCTCAGACTTGCAACTTCCACTCGGAACCCGGAAACTGAAGTGTGCGCGTTCTCTCAAGATTCGTTACGTCGGCCATGGCCCCGAACCAGTTTCCCGCGCCGGTGGTCCCGGAAGTTGCGTTTCTCGGGCGCTCGAACGTTGGCAAATCGAGCGTGATCAATTCCCTTCTCGGCACGAAAATCGCCAAGACCAGTTCGACACCGGGACGCACACGGGCGATTAATTTCTTCGAAGTTCGCTGGCCGGGAAAGCCGCATCCCGAGGTCGTCTTCTCCGATCTGCCGGGTTACGGATACGCGCGCGTACCGCGTGATATCGCCGACCAATGGTCGGGATTTATCGATCCTTATTTAAAGGAACGCCGTTGCCTTGCTCTCTGCCTGGCGCTAGTGGATTTGAACGTTCCTCCGCAGACCAGCGACCAGGAGCTTCTGGAATTTTTAAATGCCATAAAACGGCCATTTCTCATGGTTGGCACCAAAGCCGATAAGCTCTCCGGCAACGCACTTCGCAGATCGATGGACGCATTTACCCGCAGCTTGCCCGGATTACGAGTGGTGCCCTATTCGGCGCGGACCGGGACCGGCCGCGATCAGCTCTGGCAGGAAATCCGAAGCGCGACCCAGAGTTTCTCCCAGGCGTCGCGTGAACTCGGCTCTGATCCAGGCCTCTCCGAGATGAGCTAGAGCGTTACCTTTGGCATCCGATCACACCAGCTCACATTCGGTATATTGAAGCGTGGCCATTTACCTGATTACTGGAATCGCCGGCTTCATCGGCTCATCTCTTGCCAGAGCCGTTCTTGCCCAAGGCGATGAAGTTCGCGGCATAGATAATTTTTCAACCGGCAACCGGGCGAACCTCGACGAGATCCTCCGGCAGATTGATTTTCGCGAAGTTGATCTGCTCAACCTTGATGCCCTCCACGATGCCTGCCGTGGGGTGGATTATATTTTCCATGAGGCAGCTATACCGTCAGTACCGAAGTCTGTGCTCGATCCGCTCGGAAGCAACCGCGCGAATGTCGATGGCACGGTGCACCTGCTCATCGCCGCCCGCGACGCGAAGGTGAAGCGCGTGGTCTATGCGGCATCTTCTTCGGCATATGGAGATACGCCAACCCTTCCCAAGCATGAGGCCATGTTGCCGAATCCGAACTCGCCTTATGCCGTGGCCAAGCTGGCCGGGGAATATTACATGACTTCGTTCTACCGCTGTTATGGACTCGAAACTGTCTCTCTGCGTTACTTCAATATTTTCGGTCCGCGCCAGGACCCGACTTCGCCATATTCCGGCGTACTGGCAAAGTTCATCACGCAGATGCTAAATGGCGAACCGCCCACCATCTTTGGCGACGGCACCCAGAGCCGCGATTTTACTTACATTCAAAACGCGGTGGACGCCAACCTGCTGGCAATAAACGCCCCGGCCTCACAAGCCGCTGGACAAGTATTTAACGTGGCGACGGGTAGGCGCGCCGACCTGAACCAGGCATGCGAGCTTCTAAAAGAGATCACGGGCTACAAGGGTGATGTGAAGTATGCCCCCTCGCGTTCCGGGGATGTGAAGCATTCACTGGCCGATTTATCGCGCACTGAGAAGCACCTCGGCTACAAACCCACCGTGGACTTTGAGGAAGGCTTACGTCGAACCGTGGACTGGTATCGGGAACAGCAGTCGGAGATGACAGGAAAACAGAAGGTTCTGCGCTAATCCATCGGCGGCTGGTCTGATTTCTTAGTTACCTCGGGAACTTTCTCCCCTGCGATGCCGGAGATACAGTTTAATCTATGACGTCGAGCGCCGGCCCGGGTAAAGTCTATCTTTGCCTGCAATGCGAAATGACTGAAGCCAAGTGCTCTTGCGACAAGTATTGCTGCAATTGCCAAAGCCAATTGGGCATCCGTCTATGCCAAGATGGGCTTCTGTATTGTCCCGCCTGCCGCGAAGCTTGCGGTTATCACGCTTCTGCGATAGAGGAATAAAAAAACCGCTCTTCAGATCACCACAGTTTCCTGATACTCACCAAAAACCGTGCGCATCGCGTCAGAAATCTCTCCGACGGTGGCGTGCGCTTCAACCGCTCCCACAATCTTTGGCATCAGGTTCTCGCCTGAGCGTGCCGCGTTTCGAATCATCTCGATTGCGGTCTTCCATTCTGCCTGGTTCCGTTTTGCCCGTAGAGCTCGCAGCCGCTCTACTTGTTTGCGCTCCAATGATTCATCAATACGCTGAATAGGAATTTGCGCGCTACTTTCCTGCATGAACCGGTTTACTCCCACCACGACCGCGTCCCCGCTTTCGACCGATTTCTGCTGCTCGTAGGCGGCGTTCTGAATCTCCTGCTGCACGAACCCGCGCTCAATGGCCTTCAACATCCCGCCCAACAAATCAATTTTCTCCAGATAATCCCATGCACGCTTTTCAATTTCGTCAGTCAGTGATTCGATGAAGTACGACCCCGCCAGCGGATCGATGGTGTTGGGCACGCCTGATTCAAAGGCGACAATCTGCTGTGTCCGCAACGCAATTTGCGCCGCCTGCTCAGTCGGCAATGAAAGGGCTTCATCGAAAGAATTGGTGTGCAGTGATTGCGTGCCGCCAAGCACTGCGGCCATCGCCTGGATGGCAGTACGCACAATGTTATTTTCCGGCTGCTGTGCGGTTAGTGTTGATCCGGCGGTTTGAGTATGAAAGCGCAGCATCCACGAGCGCGGATTTTTTGCGTCAAGCTTTTCGCGCATCATTCGCGCCCACATGCGCCGGGCGGCGCGGAACTTCGCAACCTCTTCCAAAAAATTATTATGGGCGTTGAAAAAGAAAGAAAGTCGGGGAGCAAATACGTCCACATCCATGCCGGCTTTCTGCGCGGCCTCGACATACGCACGGCCGTTGCCCAGGGTGAAAGCGACTTCCTGCACTGCGGTAGCTCCAGCCTCGCGCATGTGATACCCGGAGATGGAGATCGTATTCCACTCCGGCACATTGTCATTTGCCCAGGCAAATAAATCCGTCACCAGTCGCATGGCTTGCGTGATCGGGTAGATGTAAGTTCCGCGTGCAATGTATTCCTTCAACACATCATTCTGCACGGTGCCAGAGAGCTTGCGAATATCTGCGCCTTTTTTGCGCGCAACTGCAACGTACAGCGCCAGCAGAATGGGCGCGGTCGCATTGATAGTCATTGAAGTTGAAATCTTGGCGAGATCAATTCCCTCGAACAATCGTTCCATGTCTTCGAGGGAATCGATGGCTACTCCTACTTTTCCAACTTCACCAACGGCCAGCGGGTGGTCTGAATCGAGGCCAATCTGCGTAGGCAGATCGAACGCAACTGACAAACCGGTAGTGCCGTGGGCGAGCAGGTATTTGTAACGCTTGTTGGACTCTTCCGCGTCTCCCATGCCCGCATACTGGCGCATGGTCCAGAGCCGCCCGCGATACATAGTCGGCTGCACCCCGCGCGTATAGGGGAAATCGCCGGGATAGCCGTCTTGCTGATCGTAGTTCCAACTCTCTAAATCTGCAGGGGTGTAAAGCGCTCGTAGAGGAATATGTGACGAGGTTTCGGGCTCAGTCGAGGCGGTGGGTACTTTGGGCTTCTGCGGCATGTATTATTTTTTGTTGCGAGATCTCAAGAAAGAACTAACGCCAAACCAGCCGAACATCAAAGTGAATCCCGCAGCGGCAGCGACTCTGGATCCAGGTGCTTTACCAGCGTGGTAGACGCCGTATTCCCTTACCGTACCTACTAATCCCGCTACCGCAAATGCAACAAAAACAAACCCCGTGACCTCCAACCAGAGTTGCCCGATAACCCCTGTGAAGTGACGGAACGTCGTCCGCGCACCGGTCAGGACAGCGCCGTAGGTCCGAGTACGCTTCACTTGCTGTCCTGCGATACGGGCTGCGATGCCCAGTTTGCGGCCGGCTGAGATGTTTGCCATTTGCACTCGATTTTACCAATCCCCGGGTTTAGAATACTTTCAAGGCGGCGAGCGAGCGTAAGCCCGACATGGGTGCCGCATCTAAGAGTCTGGTTTTTAGGCAAAACCGGGGGATTTCGTGGACCAGCAACTTAAGCATCTGATGAAGGAATTGGGCGAAGCGATCAACGAATCCCTTGCGGATTCTGAGCAAATCGCCGATGTGGTCTCCCGGATTAAAGATGGCGGTTACGACATTTTTCTGGTACTCGAGGCCACCATTGGCGTTAGCCGTCCCGGCGAAAAAACTTCGGACAAAACGTCGATGGTCACGACCCTCTCCAGCAATCCTGAGTTGAAGGTCAGCGATCAAGATCTTAAGTTCCTCAAGTCCTTACGAATCAAGATCGAAAACGACGCCGCCTAAGTTTCTGCACCGCCGCATGTTCCGGCAACCTTCTACCATTCTTGTCATAAAGGCAACGTTTGCAGTTGGCATGGGAATCCAATCCCCGTTTGGACTCAAAGCCCATGGCCGATTCCAACCTGAGCACTACCGAGCAAGTCTCCACCATTTGGAATCTCGGCGGGCTCACGGTGCGTCAGCTGTTAAAAAGAATCTATGCCGGTATCGACCAGGATAATCTCATAGGCCGTGCCGCAGAATTAGCTTTTAACTTCGTGCTGGCTCTCTTCCCCCTGTTTATTTTCTTGTTTTCGTTACTGGGAGTGTTCGCGTCCCGGGGAACCGCGCTTCGCCAAAACCTGTTTAGTTACGTTTACCAGGTCCTTCCCCCCGATGCGGCGCATGTAATCGCAAATACGCTTCATGAAGTAATGCTGAACGCCAGCAATGGCAAACTCACATTTGGCATTGTGCTGACCATCTGGTTTGCTTCCGGCGGTATGAGTTCTATGTTCTCCGCCTTGAATGGAGTGTACGAAGTCAAGGAAAGCCGGTCCTTTATCAAGGTAAGGGCGATTTCATTCGCGCTAACCATTGCGATTTCCGTTCTCATAATTTTGGCTTTGATAGTGGTGCTCTCGGGAGGATATTTGGCCGATAAGGCGGGCGCGTACTTTGGATTGCGGGATGCTGCGGTTGAGACTTGGAAAATCTTGCAGTGGCCGGTAGCCGTCGCATTCGTGACACTGGCTTTTTCCACTATTTATTATTTTGCTCCTGATCTGGAAGAGCAGCACTGGTATTGGATCACACCGGGTTCGATTTTCGGTGTGTTGCTCTGGATCGCCGCCTCGTTTGGTTTTCGCGCATACCTTCATTTTTTCAATACTTACAGCCGGACTTATGGTTCGCTCGGCGCGGTGATGATCTTGCTGATGTGGCTCTACGTGACCGGCTTCGCTTTCTTATTGGGCGGCGAGATCAATGCCCAAATCGAGCATGCCGCCGCCAGGCGGGGCCACCCGGAAGCAAAAGCCCCAGGGCAGAAGAAAGCTGCTTAGTTACTGAGTAGCGTTTGTCTTCCACAAACCATCTTCTGCTTACGATTTTCGGCTATTTTTAGCCCACCATCCAATCACGAAAGCCATCCCAGAACACTCAGCTTTAGGAGGAGACATGCCAATCTTTAACACCGTAGCACAGATGGTTGCCAAACCCTTTCCTCGAGTTATTTCTCCAAAGACCCGTGCAGTTCTGGACCACGTGAATGTCGGAATTCTATTGATGAGCGGCGCATGGTTTTGGCGCCGGAACAAGAGGGCGGCATTGGGAGCGCTGGTCGGCGGTGGAACCGCACTGGCCTTGAATTTGCTCACCAGTTACCCCGGCGGCGAGAGGAAGGTCATCAGTTTCCGCTCTCGACGCGACATTGATCTCGGCGTGGCGGGAATGATCGCTACCATGCCTGAGTTTTTTTCATTTGAGGACGAACACGAGAAAAAGTTTTTCGTTGCCGAAGGGGCTTTGATGGCTGTAGTCACGGAACTGACGCAATTTCCAGAATCCACTCGTGAAAGGAAGCGCCTGCGCGCGGCCTAGTCATCATGCCTTCGTTATGGAAATTTGGCGGCCTTACGCCGTTGTCACTGCTCCGCCTCACAATCAAAAAAATCGGGGACGACGAACTCTCCACCCGTTCGGCATCGCTTTCGTATTATTTTTTACTCGCTCTATTCCCACTTTTTCTTTTCCTGCTTTCTCTCATCGGAGCAATTGCCGGTGCTCACTCTCAGCTACAGGAAAACATTGTGGGCTCGATGAGCCGCCTCGCTCCCGGAAGCGCCGCCGAACTAGTCCGTACCGTCATATCGCAAACCTTTAAAGCCAGCAGCGGAATTAAACTCGCTGCGGGCATGGTCGGCGCATTGTGGGCCGCTTCAGGTGGAATGAGCGCGGTGTTGGTTTCATTAAATGTGGTCTATCGGCTGACTGAAACTCGCCCTTGGTGGAAGCAAAAACTTACGGTTGTTGGTCTCACCGTAGCCCTGGCGGCACTGATCATCATAGCTTTGGTTCTGGCGTTGTATGGAGGCAAAATTGGCCAAAGCCTTGCTGGACATCTCGGACTTGGCGAAGTCTTCCGGGCAGCGTGGAAGGTATTGCAGTGGCCAGTTTCATTTGCCGCAATGTTCATCGCGTTCTCGTTGGTCTATTACTACGCGCCCGATGTGCAGCACAGAAACTGGTATTGGATCACACCGGGCAGCGCTGCCGGAGTCGCGCTGTGGTTGCTGGCGTCCCTTGGGTTTCGTCTCTACCTTCATTTTTTCAACAGGTATAGCGCGACCTACGGATCTCTGGGCGCAGTCATCATTCTGATGTTGTGGCTTTACTTCACTGGGTTCGCCATCCTCGTCGGCGGCGAGATAAACGCTATCATCGAGAGCCAGGACAAAAAGAACGCGGAATTCGAAAATAAAATGCGCGTCCTCGAACGCGATACTCTGGCAGCTTGATTTCAGCGACGACGTATTCGCGGTGCAGCGGAACCAGGATGCAAAATTGGTGGACTGCTCGGGATCCAAACGACGACCTCCCCGGCGGCCGGGGCGCTCAGCGCTGAAGCCTTGAGCGTCGATGTTCCTGAATCGAGCGACGGGATTTCCTACGGATTGAAGTATGGATCCCTTGCCATGCGAATGAATGCCGCTTCGGATTCGGGAGACGAGCTAATCCGCCAATCGGCTTCCTTGTTGATGTCGAACCAGACAACACATTTGATGAGTGGAAAACTGTCGCGGAGCGTGGGAATGATTTCATCGATCCACTTGGCTTTGTCTCCCCCCACTTGAGCGGAGGACATCTCCCCAATCATGATCGGCTTTTTCCTTGCTGCAAGGAGGGAGTAGATTGCGTGGAAAACCTGTTGGAAACTCTGCCAGCCACCATTTGTCGTACCCCAGTTGTATCCGTCGACCCCCGTCCAATCGACATAGGCATCACCGGGATAGTAGTCCATCGTATTCTTGTTTCCTCCATTAATATCCGTGACGTTCGGACACCACGCCCAGATTACGTTGGTAGCGCCCTCAGCAACAAATATGTCATGAATATGTCGATAAGCGGCAACGTACAGAGGTGCGTTGTTGCCACTCCACGCTTCGTCACCATTCATCTCCGCTGCGAAGTCGAGGAAGAACTTCTTGCCGAGCGCTTTCGAGCCGTTTGCACGCGCTACGATCGTGGCATCGAGGCTTCCATTGACGATCTTGGTGAAGTCGATCTTGTGGGGTTCCCAGTTGACGAGAGGGATGCGTCCAGCGGTCAAGTCCGCTTTGGTAACGGCGCCGGTCCAGTCGTCGATCCATGCGTAGTAAGTTAGGTGAACGGGAGGCGTCCGGCCGACCTTCGCCGTGGTCTGGGCCAGAGTACCGGCGCCGTAGTACTGCCCGAGCAACACGCCCGCTGTCGGCTCCAGAATAGTCGATCCAATATCATTTGTTGCGCCGGAGAGCCATCCGTTGGAAGCAAGAATTAGGGTGCCCGCTAAAGCTGCTTTGCGAAGAATGTTTCTCATGGGCGATACCTCGTAAGACAAATTTCAATTTCCCGATTCTGCAGCCTCTCAAACTCCGGACCGGCAGATCTAATATAAACTTCACAATTGATAATGCAGCTAGGGGACATTGGACTGCGACCCAGTGATCCAAAGTCCACCCGACACGACGCTGTGCGCAATGGTCCTATCAACGGGCCCATGCCGAGGCACTGTGGGCTTAAATTCTTTTCCATGATTCGTTGCAGAATAAGGAGCTGACCCCATGTCGGTATCGATTGAGTCTCAAGCAGGTCTCTTCTCCCGCCGTCGTTTCTTTCGCTGGATTAGTGCAATCAGCGCAGGTCTGAGCGCGGCATCTCTGGTTTCGTCCGCCGAGACTCCCTCTTCGCCGACGCCATTGTCAGATGGCAAGGACTATTACGCTGAGCTTGGCGTACCGACGATTATCAATGCCGCCGGCACCTATACCACTCTAACTGCTGCGTGCATGCCGCCACCGGTCCTGGCTGCGGTGCAAAAGGCCGCGCTGCATCCTGTCCGGCTGCATGATCTGCAGCAGAAGGCGGGCGAGTACATTGCTCGGCGACTCAAGTGCGAGGGGGCCGTCGTCACTTCGGGAGCTGCCGGAGCCATCAGCCTTGCGACTGCCGCCTGCATTCAGCATGCAAACAACATTAGTATTTTGGATATTCCACAGGAACTTAACGGCAGGAAGAATCAGGTGATCGTGCAGCGTGCGCACCGCTATGAGTATGACCGCTGCATGTATCTTTGCGGCGCGCGCGTGACCGAGGTGGTCACCCTGGAAGATTTTAGACGCGCATGCGGCGCAGGCAATGCGGTTATGACGAATTTTTTCAATGCAGCGGAAGAAGAAGATGGGATCGCAGGGACCGCGCAAATAGGCCGGGAAGAGTGGCTGCGCGTGGCGCATGACTACGAGATCCCGTGTCTCCTTGACGCCGCTGCCGACATGCCACCCATCTCAAATCTGTGGAAGTACACTGGCATGGGCTTCGACCTGGTGACATTTTCAGGGGGCAAGGGAATGCGCGGTCCACAAAACGCAGGCCTGCTTCTGGGTAGGAAGATCCTCACCGACCTTGCACATCAGAATAACAACCCGGGCGACGGCATCGGACGTGGCATGAAGGTGGCTAAGGAACAGATTGTTGGCATGGTTGCGGCAGTCGACTGGGTGCTATCGCATACGGAAGAGTCAATGCAAGGCGACTACCAGAAGAGGGTCGATCTTATTGCCGCTGCCGTGAAGGACATCCCTTCTGTCAGAACGGAAACAGTGGTGCCGAAGATCGCCAACCACGTTCCACATCTCCTCATACGCTTCGACCCGGACGTAATCGGCGTTACCACTAACCAGATCGTCGAGTCTTTGCGCACCGGCAGCCCTTCGATCGAACTGAACCCGAACACCGGGCAAAAACCCAACCAGGGTATTCCAGCGGATGCGAATACGCTCGTGGTTGGGGTGTGGATGATGCAGCCTGGCGAAGATGCGATCGTTGGCCAACGCATCCGCGCGCTTCTTACTAAGAAAGCGTAGTCATCGCTAAATCAGGTTCTAGTTGCTAAAGCTGATTTTCTGCTGGACCTCGTTGGGATCGAAAGACGACCTCCTTCGGCAAGACGGGGCGCTCAGTGCTGGCACCTTGAGGCATCGAGCGATGCGACTTCCAAGCTCTTCAATTGTCGCTCACGCGGGTTGTGCCGCTGCTCCTATGTAGAAGCGATGGGAATTTTCGCTCTGTAGGATGTACACGGATGGCATCAGTGCGAGATTGGTGGACCTGGTCGGGATCGAACCGACGACCTCTTCCATGCCATGGAAGCGCGCTCCCAGCTGCGCCACAGGCCCATTTAAATGGCGGGTGCTCACCAATTCTTACGCACGTGCCTTAGTTAGTCAAACTTCTCTCGCCCAAAAGCGGGCCATGCACCGAGTGGCGGCATTTTGCGAAAGCTGTGAAAATGGGTATGCTGACTCGGAGAACACCCAATATGAATCGACACTTCCCCGCCTTTGTGGCTTTGCTAATGTGCGCCGGCGTGTCCGTGGGCCAAGCGCCGCCTGCGCCTCCCGTTTCTTACTCATCGATTTCTGAACTGAATCAACTGCTCGCCGGACTTCAGCAGGCGTCGCAGGCAATTCAGGATGACCTTTCGCATTTGCGAATCGAAAAGTGGAAAACTGATTCGAATACAAAACATCAGACTCAGGGTGATGTCGAATCAGTCCAGAGAAACCTGCAGTCTGCGTTGCCGGGAATGATCAACGAACTTAAAAATGCTCCCGAGAACGCAGCTGTTACGTTCAAGGTCTATCGCAACCTCGATGCGCTTTACGACGTAATGAATTCGGTTGTCGAATCTACCGGCGCATTCGGAAACAAAGAAGAATTTCGATCACTGAATAAAGATCTTGGGGCGCTCGAAGAATCGCGCCGCAGCTTCGCGGGCCGGATGGACAAGGTCGCGAACGCCAAAGAAACCGAAATCGGTCAACTGCGCGCAGCTTTGCAAACCGCTCGTGCCGAGATCCCGCCTAAAAAGACTGTGGTGGATGACACCAAGCCTGCCGCCGAGAAAAAACCCGTCAGGCACAAAAAGGCCGTTCCCAAACCAAAGTCGCAAACTGCCCCTCAGCCGCAGCCACAACCCAAGTAGGCCGTTAACTCAATGCAGGCCTGAGACTTAGGATTCTGGAACCTGAGCAAGGCCTGCGGGGTCTAACAACTTAGACCAGGAAATTGCGCCTGGAATATAATCAGAGGAGTTGCACGCCATGGCAGGAATGGCGGGAGCGGCCAATTTGGGCGATTTTGCAGGCGCAATCGGAATCCGCACGCAAGAATCGGCTCTGATCCAGGAACTCAAGGCCGGATCAGAAGACGCGTACGCTTGGCTGGTTGGTGAATTTCATCAACCGGTTTACAGTTTGGTGTACCGAATTCTTACTGATCCAGCCGACGCCGCCGATACTACGCAGGAAGTTTTCCTCAAGATATTCCGCGGTATGAAGCACTTTCACGGCGAGTCCAGCCTGAAGACATGGATCTACCGTATCGCGATCCATGAGGCTTCCAATCGCCGCCGCTGGTGGTTTCGTCACAAATCCAAAGAGACGTCCGTAGAACAAACCGAGGGTGAATCCCAGCCCTACTCTTCGGCAGAGGTCAATCTTGCCCTTGTCGACCGGCACAAGTCACCCTTTGACACCGTTGCTGATCATGAGGTGCAAGCACGAGTTGAAGCCGAACTGAGAAACGTGTCCGAGCCTTACCGGACGGCAGTCGTCCTTCGCGATATTGAAGATCTCTCGTACGAGCAGATCGCGGAGATCACCGAAGTTTCCTTGGGCACAGTAAAGTCGCGAATCACTCGCGGACGCGATGCCCTAAGAAAACGCCTCAGCGAATACGTGCGTGAAGTAGGAGAGGAATTGGGCCTGAAGCCCGCAAACGCGAGCCGCCCGCGCACATGCGCCAAGCAGATTGAGGTTGCGTCGTGACCTGCATACAATCCAAGTCGATGCTCTCCGCTTATCTTGATGGAGCAGTCACGGGCAAGCAGATGCAGGCGCTCGATCGGCATTTGCGAGAGTGTTCAAGATGTGAAAATGAATACCAGTCGCTTCGCCGCACTCAGCTGGTGTTGGCGCAACTCGGTCCCGCACCGGTCCCGGAAGATTTATCTCTCAGGCTGCGATTGGCAATCTCGCATGAAGCGGCGCGCCGTCGCACTCCCCATTTTGGCAACCTGATCTTGCATGTTCAGAACGCATTGCGCGCCTTTATGGTTCCCGCGACTACCGGACTAATAGCGACGGTTCTGATTTTCGGGGTAGTTATCGGACTGCTGACTTCCCCTCCCACGGTGCATGCCAACGCTTCGGACGTGCCCTTGATGTTCGCCACCGATCCCGAATTGCAGCCGAGCGCCTTTGGATTCAGCATGGGCGTGGCCAGCGAGGACTCGCTGGTGATCCAGGCATACATTGACGCCACTGGCCGGGTGCAAGATTACCGAATCATCGCCGGTTCCCAGAATCCCAAAGACATCCACGAATTAAGGAACATGTTGATCCTGACCACCTTCCGCCCCGCCACCTGGATGGGTATGCCACGCCCCGGTACCGCCATTCTGTCGTTCTCAAAGATCAGCGTAAAAGGCTAGAACTGATTCGCGAAGCAGAAAACAGTAACAACTCTGCCGTTATCTGCATCGAAGCTTAAGTAAAGCATTCCGGGTTGGTATCTATCCCTGCTTTTAAGCCGGAACTATAATTCAATTTCTGGGTTCAAAGGTGATCAAGCAATGGGTCAAATCTTGAGTAGGAGATCCTCTTGAAAAAGTTATCAATGGTTGGTGTTTTCGCAGCAGCGCTGCTGTTTGCGCTCGGCGTGCAAGCTCAGGAATTTCACGGAGCGTTCGGCTTTGGAACGGTCAGCGGGCCTGGGGCATCGACGGACAGCAACGGCATCACTTTCCCTTCCTTGAACAGGGGATTATATCCCAGCTTCAGCGGCTTCTTTATCTTGAAGCACCATCTCGGCTTCGGCGGCGAGGTTGCTTGGCGAGCAAGTCGGGCGCTCTATACGGAAAGCAGTTCCGACTTTTTCGCTTCGGCTCCTTACCGTCCGATCCTTTACGATTTTGATGCCGTCTACGGAAGCAAATTCGGCAAAAAATTCGGCGGCGATGTAATGGCAGGAATTGGCGGCGAGGACCTGCGGTTCTACACCCAAATCAACTGTGATTTCACGGGCTGCACCAACTACGTGAGCAGCAACCATTTTGCCTTTCATGTGGGTGGCGACATCCGCTATTACTTCTGGGGGAACGCTTTCATTCGCCCGGAGATCCACTACTATGCCGTTCACAATAATGTGGAGTTCAACGGCGCGAACATATCGCGATTCGCTATCTCGATCGGTTACTCGTTCATGCCAGGATTCTGAGAGAAGTAGCTAATAGAAACATGTTTTGGGGCGACGGGCGTCCCCGCCCGTCGTTTTGATTTTTGAGTGGAATCAGTGAAGATAAGCGGCAATCGCCCTTAACCTACTGCTGAACCGCCTGCTTCAAACTAGGCTTAACTCTCACCGCAGCCAGACTTAAGCTGTCCCAACCTCCGCCAAGCGCCTTCACCAGCAAGACGGAAGTTGTCATTCTCTGACCCAGAAGCTGTGTTTCTTCGCGTTCATTTGAGAGCGCCTGCTCTTGAGCCGTAATTACATCCAGATAAGTAACCAGCCCTCCGGTATAGCGTGCATTCGCCAGCTGGAGCGCGCGCTTGGCATCTGCTACTGCGCGTTGCTGGGACTGGTAGGCCGCCCCCAACGTGGTCAGGCCTGACAGCGCGTCCTCGACCTGCTGGAAAGCAGTCAGCGCGGTTTCTCGGTAGTTTGCGACCGCCTCCTGGTACCCACCTCGCGCGAAATCGAGTTGGGCGCGATTCCGCCCGCCTGCAATCACAGGTTCCAGAGCCGATAGGCCTAGAGACCAGAAAAAGCTCGGCGCATTCAGCAATGAGCCGATAGCCACGCTGTCCAAGCCCCCGCTGCCACCGAGCGAAATACTCGGGTAGAGAGCCGCCCGGGCCACTCCAATGCGAGCGTTTGCTGCCGCAGTCTGGCGTTCGGCGATTGCGATGTCCGGCCGCCTCTGGAGCAATTCCGATGGCAGCATAAGCGGTAACGGCGGTGGCTGAGATTCGAGCCCTCGTACCGGAGCAATGAACTCGGCTGGAGCCAGCCCTTGAAGCATGGCTAACGCGTGCTGAAATTGCGACCTCTGCTGCTCCAGTAGCGAGAGCTGTGTCATTGACGAATCTAGAACTACCTGCTGCTGCGCGACCTCCAACCCCGAAGCCGCACCCCCGGTATGTCTGTTGTTCACCAGCGTCAAACCTTGCTGCTGATAAGTGATCGCCTTCTGAACCACGGCAATCTCAGAATCCAGTTCGCGCAGTTGAAAATAGTCCGCGGCCAGCTCTGAGCTGACCAGCAGGCGTAAATTTTCGAGATCTGCGGCTGAAGCTTGCAGTTGAGCATTCGCAGCTTCTACACTGTGCCGCACCCGTCCAAAAAGATCGATCTCATAGTTCAGCGTGAATGGAATCGTGAACTCGCTCTGGGTTACTGAAACGGCCCGGATCGGCGCCCCATTCACTGGCCGGTTCCCGGAAAGCCTCTCGCGCAGAACCCGAGCGCCAGCATCCAGCTCAGGATATAAACCTGCTGCAGTCACACGCGCCGAAGCCCGCGCTTCCGTCAGACGCGCAACCGCGGCCTGCAGAGTCTGATTGCTCGCCATCGCCCGCTGCTCGTATTGGTTAAGCTCGGCATCTCCGAAGAATGCCCACCACATGCCTTTGGGAAGCGAGTCGAGCGGCAGGGCTTCCTGCCAGGGCGCCGGAGTTTGCCAGTTTTGTGGCGTCGCTAGGCTCGGTTTCTGGTACTTGGGACCTTTAGCGAAGGCAGGAACGCAAAGCAGCAGCAGCAGGACAAAAGCGCGGAACCTCACTGCGCTTTGCTCCCTTGCGCAACTCGCACACTTTGCCCATTTTCCAGAGAGTCACTTGGGCTGACGACAACTGCATCCGATTGTTTCAGGCCGCTGATTATTTCTACGGTATTGCCGAAATCTCTACCAATGGCAACTGGTCTGAGCTGGACCTTGCTCCCCGCTCCAACTACCGCGGCCCGAGGTCCTTCGGCGCGAAATAACAGCGCATTCGAGGGTACGGTAAGCCTCTGTACCTGCTGCTTCAGCGCAAGGTGGACTTGAGCATAGGATCCAGGCAACAGCTGTCCCTTGAGATTGGGCACATCAATTTCCGTGTTTAGGGTGCGAGTAGCGGGATCAATCGCCTCCGCAGTGCGCACCACGCTGCCGGTGAAATGCTCACCCACCTGAGCGGGAACCTCGATGTCCACCTTTACGCCTTTATGAATCGACGGCGAATCCACTTCAGGCACGTTCACGTAAATACGAATGGGATCTATCTGCGCGATTACAAATAACTGCTGGGTTGGTCCTCCATTTCCGGCATTGACCAGCGAACCAACATCCGTATTACGAGTCGTGATCACGCCCGAGAAAGGCGCGTAAATATGTTTAAACGATTCCAATTGCTCCAGCCGCCGAACGTTGGCCTGGGCGGCATTCAGGCTTGCCTCACCTTGAATATAGGAACTGGAGCGCTCATCGGTCTCCTGTTGAGAGACCGCATCCATCTTTTGCAAGTTCTCCCATCGCTTGGCTGAACTCTGCGCTAATTTAAGTTGGGCTGCAGCCTGATCACGCGCTGCGCGCGCTTGCTGCAATTCCTGATCGACTTCCGGAGTTTCGATATCAGCCAGTAGTTCGCCTTTGCCAACTTTGCTGCCGATATCCTTGTACCAGCGCCGCAGATACCCGGTAGTACGAGCATAGATCGGCGCTTCGATATATGCCTGCAGAGTGGATGGCAACTGCAGTTCCGATTGCGGCGCCTCGGTCGATGGGTAAACCACGTCAACAGTAGGAACTGCTATCTCCTCTGTTTCCTTCGCCAGCGCCCGGCTTTCTGACACCCTCATGCTGATACCTACAGCGGCGATGATTACAAAGATGAATCCAAGAACCGCCGCCAGCACATAGCCTTTCCTCCGGGTTTGCCGGTGACGCTCGTGCTGTTGCTGCCGTTCCTGTTCATCCACTTCTAATAGTTGCTGGTCCATCCGGGATCCTCGATCTAACCTTTCTCTGTTAAGACGTTCGTTCCTGAGCGGAGGATGCGCGCTTCAGTCGGCGCCCATGAAATATGCTGAATACTACCGGCACGAAAAACAGAGTTGCCACCGTGGCAAATAGCAGACCGCCGATCACCGCACGCCCCAGCGGTGCATTCTGCTCGCCACCCTCCCCCAAGCCCATAGCCAGCGGTATCATGCCGATGATCATGGCCAGGGCCGTCATGATTACCGGCCGCATACGAGTGTAACCGGCTTCAATAGCGGCCTTGATGGGATCCATGCCCTCATCCATTCTCTCGCGAGCAAAGGAAATCATCAAAATACTGTTCGCGGTCGCAACTCCAATGCACATGACCGCACCCGTCAATGCGGGCACGCTTAAGGTGGTGTGTGTCACGAACAACATCCATAAAATTCCAGCCAGCGCGCCTGGTAATGCGGTAATGATGATGAACGGATCCAGCCAGGATTGAAAATTAACCACGATCAGCAGATATACGAGGATGACCGACATCACCAGCCCGAACAGCAATCCGTTGAAAGACGAATGCATGGTCTCGACTTGGCCACGAACTTCCAGGTCTGTGCCGCGGGGCAAATGTTTGCGAAACGGAGCTACTGCCTTCTCGATATCATTCGCCACCCCGCCCAAGTCGCGTCCATCCACACCGGCGTACACGTCGACCACCGGGGTCACGTTGTAGTGATTCACCACGGCCGGCGTCATCTCAGGCGTGACCGACGCCAGATTGGCCAACACCTGCGGCGAAGCAGTGCCGTTGCTCACCGGAGTATTCATTAAGGCCTGCATCGAATCAACCCGATACTGCGGGCTCATGACCGCAACGTTATAACTGATGCCTGTCTGCGGGTTCAGCCAGAAGGAAGGTGTGGTCTGGAAACTTGAACTCAATGAAACCAGCAGATTCTGCGCGACATCTCGTTCCGAAATGCCGACCTGCTGCGCTCGGACCCGGTCCACATCTAGGTGCAAGGTTGGCAAATCCATCATCTGCTGAACGTGAACGTCAACCGCACCCGGAATGTGGCGCAGTTGGTTCGCGATCTGTTGTGCCGTAAAGTAATTTTGGTGATAGGCATGGCCGACTAGTTGAATGTCGACCGGAGCGGGCAGGCCAAAATTCAAGATCTGGCTCACAATGTCCGCCGGCTGGAAGAAAAATTCTATTCCCGGGAATTTGCGGGGAAGCGTTTCTCGCAATTGGTGAATATATTTTTCAGTCGGCCTATGACCCTTATTTAGCGAAATCAACACCTCAGCGTCCGACGTACCGATTGTGCCGCTATTGCTGTAACTTGTGTTAATGCCGCTGTAGGGCAGACCGATGTTATCGAGTACCGTGCTAATTTCCTTTTGCGGCAGCTCCCGCCGAATCTCCTGTTCCACCTGATCGACCAGCCGGGCCGTCTCTTCAATTCTTAGACCAGCCCGGCCACGAACATGTAACCGGAATTGGCCGGCATCAACGCTGGGGAAAAAATCGCGACCCAGAAAGAAAACAAGCGCACCGGAGGCTACGCAGAATCCCAGAAAAATCACGACAAACGCAGTCCGGTGGTGCATCACCGATTCCATTAGATTGCGGTATGAGTCCCGCATATTTTCGAACCGGTGCTCGAACCGCTCTTGAAAGTGCCCGAGTTTGCTGGTCTTCGGCTGGTCCGCATCGTGCTCATGATGGGTCATCAGATACATCGCCATGGTTGGCACTAACGTTCGGGATAGCAGGTATGAGGCCAGCATGGCGAAGACCACCGCCTCAGCCAGTGGCACAAACAAATATCGTGCCACGCCGGTAAGAAAAAACATAGGAACGAAAACGATGCAAATGGACAGCGTTGAAACGAAGGCTGGCACCGCGATTTGCTGCGCGCCGTCGAGAATTGCCTGCTTCAGCTCCTTCCCCATGTGCAAATTGCGTTGAATGTTCTCGATCTCGACCGTCGCATCGTCCACCAGTATTCCGACCGCCAGCGCCAGTCCTCCCAGCGTCATGATGTTGAAGGTCTCACCTAGTGCGCTGAGAACCAGCACCGAAGTCAAAATCGAAAGCGGAATCGACGTGGCAATGATCAACGTGCTGCGCCAATTTCCCAGGAACAGCAAAATCATCGCCGCTGTAAGGCACGCCGCAATCACCGCTTCCCGCAATACACCTTGAATGGCGGCGCGCACAAATAAAGACTGATCGAATAGTTGCTTCACATTCAGCCCGGCCGGCAGTGTTTGCTCAATTCGGGGAAGCATCTCCTGGACCGCCTTCACCACGCTGGTAGTCGATGCATTTCCATTCTTCAAAATACTCAGCAGCGTCCCCCGCGTACCGTCCTGGTGGACGATATTGGTCTGCGGGGTGAAGCCGTCGCGCACATGAGCAACATCGCGCATGTAAATGGTGACGCCATTCACAGTTCGGACTGGAATGTCATTTAACTCGGCAACCTTCAGCGGGCTGGCATTGAGTTCTATCTGGTACTCAAGCGGTCCAATCTTGGCAGTACCCGAAGGCAGAATAAGATTCTGCGCACTAATAGCGTTCACCACATCCACCGGGGTCAGATGCTTGGCCTGCATAGCCTGCGTGTCAAGATCGACGGACACGACACGCTGCTTGCCTCCGTAGGGATACGGGATGGCTGCTCCCGGGACGGTGATGAGTTGGGTGCGCAGAAAATTGAGAGTCAGGTCATTGAGTTGCTGCTCAGAAAAACTGCGGCTGCTGACGCCGATCTGAAGAATCGGGACCGTCGATGCCGAATACTGAATAATCAAAGGCGGTGTTGCTCCTGGCGGTAATTGCCGGATCGAGGTTTGCGAAATCGCCGTCACCTGAGCTAGTGCAGTCTGAATATTCGCCGTCGGCTGAAAAAAAATCTTGACCACGGCAATGCCGTTCAGCGATTGTGACTCAATGTGCTCAATATCATTGACGAGAGTGGTAAGCCCGCGTTCGGTAATAGTGGTGATGCGGTTCGCCATCTCCTGCGGTGACAGGCCGCTGTAATTCCAAACCACACTGATGACCGGAATATTGATATTCGGAAAAACGTCGGTAGGCGTGCGGTCAATGACAATTGGGCTGAGGATCAGAATCAGCAGGGCCATTACCACGAACGTATAGGGGCGTCGTAGAGCTAATGCGACAATCCACATAGGCGAAAACTAAGCTGAATAGATGATTCTAAGCGGGATGGGACTCAAAAATCCGCCCACGCACGACTCTTTGTAGATCAGTTTTTCGGCACATCGTGCAGGGTACACAACCAACACTTGTCTAGCCGGAGTCACTGGTGTTATGGTGCGCGATATTGGAATCGAAAAATGATCAGGGAGCAATTCAGGGCAGCGATGATCGGCTTCGCCCGAAGCCCGACCCGTCGCAGATCTGTCCCAATTGTTCAGAGCGCCTGGTGGATCATCGCTGCAAGCTGAAGTGTCCGCAATGCGGATACTACCTCAGCTGTTCCGATTTCTACTGACTAGGACGCCAGCTTCGCGCTCATAGTAATTTTTGCGTTCAGCACCTTTGATACTGGGCATCCCGCTTTGGCATTCTCCGCTGCCTTCTGGAATGAGGCATCGTCAGCTTTCGGCACCTTCGCCGTCACATCCAGATGAATCGCGGTAATCGCAAATCCGCCTTCAACTTTTTCCATGGTTAAATTGGCCGTTGTATTGATGCTCTCCGCCGTCAGATTAGCCGCACCCAGCTGCCCCGAAAGCGCCATAGAAAAGCAGGACGCGTGTGCAGCTGCGATCAACTCCTCCGGATTCGTTCCCGGCGAATCTTCAAAGCGGGTCTTAAATGAATATGGGACGTGAGAAAAAACGCCGCTAGGAGCTGAGAACTCGCCCTTACCATCTTTCAGACCGCCCTTCCACACTGCGCTTGCCTTACGTTCCATACGGTTACCTTCTCCTTGCTGAAGTCATGGTGTCAAATAACATTTTAGACTAGCGCGTTGAGCATCGTCTCACCGGAACCATGCGTCGAGGAAGCTCGAATATTATTCGTCGCTGAGGGTGCGCAGCAGCTTTCTCATATCACGATTAATGCGGGCGGCCTCTTCAGACGACGACTCCAACAATTGCGCCCAACGTTTACTTTCGCCTTCCAGTTTCGCCTGCGCGAGCAAATACGAAGCCTGCATAATTGCCTCCAGCGAGTTGCTCAAATCGTGAGCCAAGGCACGTAGCCGAATGACAATTTTCTGGGTTTCCTGTTTTGATTTTTGCGGTTCGACTTTCCCCTTGATGGCGGGCTTCTCAGTCATCCTCACTGCCTCTCGTGCTCGGAACTGCCTTGGCTGGCCTGACTGTACGCGGCGATTGTGAGCCGCGGCCAAGTTTGACACTCAGTCCATGCCTTGTAAGAATAGATGCTGCACTATCTTCCTTCAAGGCGGGGTCGCACCGCCGAGTAATCACTTGCCGAAGTGGCGGAATTGGCAGACGCGCATGGTTCAGGTCCATGTACCCGCAAGGGTGTGGGGGTTCGAGTCCCTTCTTCGGCACCATTGCTTTTAATCCTCAACACTTATCGCCTTGGCGTCCTAAAAAAACCGATTTGGTGTCCTGAAGCGATAATTGAGAAGGTCAAGACCGGCCCGAAAGCATACTCGTGGGGCAGTGCCGCGAAAATTTTAGGCACAAACACGGAACGAGTACGGACATGGATCGCAAGCGGACAAGTCAAGATTGTGTACGGATTCACGTGAACGTCCAGCCACACGTCATGGAGGAATTCAATAGTCAATCCAACCGAGAGGACGACCGCGATGCCGAACATTGACTTGCTCGGCTTGGCAGCCTTTCGAAAAAGTCCGGGCACCGCTAGATTGTATGACCTTCCCCTTTTGGAATGTTAGTTACCAAAAGGAAAAGGCTACCAACACTTCTGTTGATAGCCTTTTTGTTTTTATGCCGGCGACGACCTACGCTCCCACACACTTTCGCGTGCAGTACCATCGGCCCTGCGGGGCTTAACTTCCGTGTTCGGGATGGGAACGGGTG
>JBOGLH010000233.1:0-20137 GCA_050746025.1 Terriglobales bacterium
TTCGCTGACCACTAATCACTTGCCACTGACCACTGGCAAGTTCCACGCGGCCGACGCCCTCTCCGAAATCGTCGACCTCGGAGACGCACCCAGTTGCCACGTCTGCGGCTCAATCATGGTCCGCAACGGTAGTTGCTATAAGTGCATGAGCTGCGGCAGTACCAGCGGGTGCAGCTAGAATAGTAAGGAATTGCGGGCGACAGTCCGTATTCCCGTAAGGGGAAGTCCAGCCTTCGGCCGTGAGGCCGCCCCAACATTAAGACTAGATTCAGCCGCTTAGGTACGGCATAGTTGTGTGTTCTATGCGAATACGGCGAGATCCGCTGCGGATTCGCTTTTTATTCGCCCAGTCTGTTAATATCCGGAATTGGAGAATATAGGTTGGCGAGCGCCTCAGAAAGCGGCCCCGAGCTCTTCATCGGATTAGTTGGTGCAGTCGGCACCGATTTGGAGTTAGTTGTACGACTCCTCACTGACTCGCTAGTCGCAGTTAGGTACACGACGAAGCGGACAAAAGCCGGTGATACGAGCTTTCGCCTGGCTAAGCTGCTCCACACAATTGATAAGTACAAAGGTCTAAGGGCCTCGCCGGTCGACATATATACGGATGAGCATATGTCCGCCGGTGATGATTTCCGGAAGGTCACGGAACTTGATGATGCGCTCGCATTGCTCGCAATAACCGAGATCATGGGGGAAAGGAAAGATGCCGGCGAGCGATCGCTGCTCGTCGATAACGTCGTACCCCGCCGGGCGTACATTCTGAGGTCCTTAAAGAATCCGAGAGAACTAGAAACGCTTCGAAATGTTTATGATTCGGCATTTTATTTGGTCGCAGCGTATTCACCCCATGAGGCGAGACGCGACCACCTGGCCAAGAGAATCGCGGAGTCTCGGTCAGAGTACCCCGTGGATAGGCATTTCGACAAAGCCGAACATTTGATCCAGCGTGATCAAGAGGAAATTGGCTTGCCTCACGGTCAAAACGTCCGAGGTATCTTCCACCGTGCGGATGTTTTTGTAGATACGACCAATTCCGAGTCGCTAAAGCGGTCGGTTTCCAGATTGGTGGAGCTGCTATTTGGCAACACCTTTCATACTCCGACGAGACAGGAATATGCGATGTTCCATGCGCAGGCTTCTGCCCTACGATCATCCGAACCCGGAAGGCAGGTCGGTGCCGCAATTGCCACGGATGAGGGCGATATTGTTTCTGTCGGAGCCAACGAAGTGCCAAAAGCCGGTGGTGGCCTCTATTGGTGTGGTGATACCCCGGATGCGCGTGAGTTCAGCATAGCGCAGGCCGTAAGCGAGCCCTACCTTGAATCTAACCAGAGGCATATACGCAACTTGGTAGCCGATACCATAAAGCATCTGATCAATGCATCCTGGTTTGACAACCAAAAAGCTGCACTAGGTATAGAGCAGCTCGTCAATCTCGCGCTCGATAATCCAAACCCGGCGTTACCAGCCGGTGCGCAAATCAGAACCCTAACGGAGTTTGGTCGGGCGGTCCATGCAGAAATGGCGGCTTTGATCGACGCTGCTCGAAGGGGTGTTTCGGTCAAGAACTGCACGATGTTCGTCACGACGTTTCCCTGCCATCTCTGCGCTCGACACATCGTCGCGGCAGGTATTCGAAAGGTCGTATACATAGAGCCGTATGCAAAGAGCTTGGCAGCCGACTTGTACCCCGATTCAATAGCGATCGAAGGAGGTTCTAATGACAAAGTAGTATTTGAACCGTTTGTCGGAGTGTCTCCCCGCCAATACGTAAAGCTGTTCACCATGGCACCGAGGAAGACCGATAAGGGATACATCAGTCTCTTCGATCCTTCATTAGCGAATCTTCGCTACAAAGGCATTCCCCGTGTCTATCTCGATAACGAAGACGAACAGGCAACCATTCTCCACAATGTGATGGTCAAAAAAGGGCTCAAAGGAGGTGTTTCTAATGACTCAGCGACTTCAACAAATTCTTGAGGAGGCCAAGAGAAGGGTACAAGACTGGCCGGAATGGAGAAAAAGTGAAGCCTTGAAAGCCAGCGAACGACAGATTGATTCAGGAACCACGGATTCGGGCGAGCGGCAGTGCGCTCCTCACCCGTCGGATCGACGCGATATAGCCTCATAATAGCAACGCCGCAGCCTATATAGCGGGGAAAAGCCAACTCTAAAGATGCTTGCTAGACGAGCCGGTTGGGGCGAGAATAGTTTCGCCATGAGGGGTCACGGCCTGTGCCGTGGCCTTTTATTTTTTTCTTCGTAGGAGGCGAATTAATGACTGGGAGAGGTCCGAAAACGGCCGCACTCACCAATGACGATATACGAGACACCCTGCTTCGATATCTTTATGATCGAAATCAAAATGCAACCAGCCGGAGAGGCAAAACCAGTGGCTCTGCGGTGACAATCAGCGTGATGAGAGCCGAGCTGAAGGCTAAATACGGCCTCACTGCGCAGCAGATTCATAGCAACCTTACATATTTGGAAAGCCAGGGATGGGTAAGGGATGACTCCGTTACTAAGAGCGTTATGACTAAGGCTGGCGGAATTATTCCTTCAACCACGAGTTACTTCATCATTACTGCCGCAGGGATTGACCGAATCGGAGGGCCGAGCATGTTCACGAGGGACAGGTTCGAAGGCATCAAGATCGAAGCAACGGGGCAGAATATTATCACTCTTGGAGACGGCAACCAAGTTAATGCACGTTTTCAAGACCTAGGGGAATCTTTATCCGAATTCCGGCGCGTGATTAAGGAAACTCGGAATATCGATGAGGCACGGAAGATGGAACTCGTGGTTGATGTTGATACCCTTCAGATCCAGCTTGCTAGGCCTACTCCAAATCGCGAACTGATTTCCAGGATGTGGGAAGAAATAAATCGAGCAGCTTCCATCGCAGGACTCGCTGAGGCCGCGCATAAAGTGGGTACATTAATATCAACCTACTTCCCATAGACCGCCTGGGGCGGAACCCATTCGAGCCACTTGTGGCGAGAGTGATCCGTGCGAAAGCGATGCCATGACCAAATATCTCGAAGATCTGCTTGAGGCCGCAAAGAAGGCTGTCCTTACTCCCGAAGAGAAGGAGCAGCAGCGGCGGAGCTTCGCTTACGGCAATACGGTAATCGAGAATCCGCGCATCACGCGCGAGATGATAGATCGCGCCGCTGACGCGCCCGGCAAACCGCAGCCGTAATCGAGTAACTGCAGATTCCTCGACTGCGCATTTCGCGTTCGCGAAATGCTGCGCTCGGAATGACAAAGTGTAAGGAATGAGTTTCGGCATGGCTGAAGCCATGCCCTGATACGAAGCATATGCGCGGGCGGGCAGGTGGCCCATTCAAGCCCGGTTTTGGTTTAGGTCCCTCGACTTCGCTCGGGATTTCGGCGCGCGGCTCAGACGCCGCGCAATCGCCTCAACTTGAGTGGGGCAGTTCTGCATTTCGAACTGCTGTGCGGCCAAGCTGAGCGCAGAATGTGTCGGCGTCGGTGAGCAGAGCATCTCCGGCAAATTCCAGGCTGGCGATCGAGCGGGTGGCCGCGTCGCAATGCCCAAACCCGCAGGCATCTTTGATAACGACTGGAATGTAACCAAGATCAGCCCCGTGGCGAACCGTGGGTTCGATACCAATTTCCATTGCAATGCCGACAATGGCAAATGCATTTACTCCGCAATCGCGCAGCGCCATATTCAGCGGCGTGCCTTCGAACGCCGACATGGCGATCTTGTCGAAGATAGCTTCGCTCGGCAGGGGATTCATCTCCGGAATCAGGTGGAAGCCTGGCGCGTCGCGCAAGAACCACGGCTTGACCTCCGCCGCTGAGCTCGCTCGCTGCCAGGCCATCGCCATTCGGAACTGAGATACTCCCATGAGCTCTTTTGGGAGTGACATGTGGCGCGTGAAAAAGACGCGAACTCCGGCCTTGCGGGCTGCTCCGAGAACCTGAAGGACTTTGTCCGTGATTTCGCGGCCATTTTCGATCTGCTTCACGATGCCGACTTGCATGTCATACACGATCAAAGCCAGGCGAGCAGGGTCACAAATGTCCTCGAGCGTTTGCGGAATATGTAGTCCGAATGCCTGCTGCATAAGAAATTCCTCGGCAAAAAAGATGGAATTTCATTTTAGGCGGGCTGACCCACCCTTTCAAAATTGAGGCTGCCCCACAGCTGGAACAAAATTGCCGAGCCGCGAGTCTAAGTCGAAGAGATGCTTGCGAGCTGGCGAAAATCCACGCGTTTTGCAATTGATACCAAGTTGAATGTATTCGTAGTGGTTTCCGCAGTACTTTTCTGCAGTTGGGGTAATGGCGCAGATGACAGTGCCTCAGCCTCATCACGGTTTCAGCACAGATTTGCCGAAGCTTCGCGGCGCCATTTCCTTGCCGCACGCAATGCGAGAAGACGCAATGATTGTCACAATCATGCGCAATGGAGAGGTATCTTTTGGCAATGGTCGGGTTTCGCCAGAGCGTCTCGCAGATGCGCTCCGCAAAGATGTGGAGTCTGGGTCGGAGAAGAGAGTTTACATACGCGCTGACGCGCGAGCCCTGTATCGAACAGTTAAGCAGGTGCTCGACGCGGTGCAGCAAGCCGGATTGGTGAACGTCAGCTTTCTCGCCGATCAGCGGCGATAAGAGCCGACCTGTGGAAAACTCTTGTCAAGCCCCCTAAACACCCGATTTTCCCCCAACCTCCTGATTCAGCGCACAATATAAAGTTCAAAACCTTGGCACAATCTACCCATTCGATCTGTCACAATGGATATAGAAGGTTAATAAAAGCGCGGCCCAAGGGTCGCGCTTTTTGTGTTTGGGGCCCAATGTCTGACGAAAACTTACTTAATGAAACCGTCGATCCAGCTAACCTCACTAACCGGCAACGCGGAAATCTCGCCGAACTTGCCTTCATGCGCAAGGCCGCAAGCCTCGGCTTCTCAGTCGCCAAGCCCTGGGGAGAAGGCGAACGTTACGACTTAATTGTTCGCGTCGAGAACGTCTGCTGGCGCGTTCAGGTTAAGTCCGTGCTGGCGAAGACACAGCACAAACTTCATTACCGCATTAAGACCTCAGGCCGAGACAGTCGTAAGGGATACACGTTCTACTCAGCAAACGAAATTGATTTCCTGGTCGCATACGTTTTTCCCGAGGACCTCTGGTATGTTTTTCCCGCAAGCGTTGTTGCAAAACGAAGAGTCGTGTGCGTTACGCCCCGATCGAAGCGCTCCTCGTTTGAGAAATATAGCGAAGCCTGGAAGCTGATGAAACCAGCGGTTGCCGCCTGCAAATCCAAAACGCCAGCCGCAACCGATGCGGCAGCATCCAAAAAAGCCGGCGTGACCTGAACTTGATTGTCCCAACTTGGGACCCTTATTTCGCCGACGCCAACCTACGCGCCATTCGTGTGCATACGTGATCTGCTTTTCCGCTTACAACCCGTTCGCGTTGCAGGGAATCGAATCTCCGGGCAATCAGGAAAATTTCAAATGGAGGAACAAATATGAGAAATCTGTTTTTATGCCTGTTACTGGCATGTATGGCGTCAGTGTGGGTAATGGCGGACGATTCAGCTGACATGAAAGGCAAGTCGGACACGCGAACGATTACGGGATGCTTGTCACAAGGCGACAACGCCAAGGAATTTAATTTGGCGGCGAATGACGGCAGCACATGGGAAATTCGCAGCAGCAAAGTGGCTCTGGCGAAGCATGTGGGGCATACAGTCGAGGTCACTGGCGTGGTAAAGAACGCGATGGCGCACAACATGAAAGAAGACACCAAGGACATGGCGCACGATACGGGAGCGACCAAAGAAAACAACGAACACGGGCATCTGACGGTGACTCACCTGAAACATCTGAGCGATTCATGCTCGAAGTAGCTTGATGCTTTTGAGAAAGGCGCGGCTTAGGCTGCGCCTTTTGTTTTTGGTCCAGCCGATTTGTTTATGGCTTGGGCAGCGCCTTGCCGGCGGGAACCGGAGTTCCGAAGTTCGGAGTGCCATCTGCGTTCCAGGTAAAAGGTTGCGCGCGCGGCGAGCGATGCCATCCACAACCTTGGCCGGGCTTGGAGTTGGCGTGATAGATGATCCAATCCTGCTTGCCGTCGGTTGATTTGAAAAAACCATTGTGGCCGGTAGCGTATACATGCGCGGCTGGTGATTGCTGAAAGACCGGCTGGGGCGATTTCTTCCATGCAGCGGGATTAATCAGATCGGCGCCGGAGTCGGCAGTTAACATGCCAAGCGCATAATTGTCAGTCCAGCAGGCGCTGGCGGAGTATGTCAGGAAAAGTTTGCCATCGTGATGCAGGATCTCCGGGCCTTCGTTCACATCGATGTGCGGCGGATTATCTTGCTTGAGCTGAGGGGGAATGTCGCCAACTTTTTCCCAAGGATATTGCGGCGTCGAAATCCGGGCGCGAGGGCCTTCGACCGTCCACGGATTTTTCAGGCGCGCAATGTAAATGCTCTGAACGCCGTTCTCGTCGCCCTCCCAACCCGACCAGATGGCATAGAGCCAGCCCTGGTCTTCGAACACGGATGCGTCGATTGCCCACTTGTCAGCGGGGTCGGCGAGTTTCCCTTTGAATATCCATTCGCCTTCCAGCGGATCAGGGGAGGCATTTTCGATGACCCAGATGCGATGAGTCTGGTTGGTGGCGGCGTCTGCGGCAAAGTAGATGTACCACTTGCCGCGCAGGAAATGAATTTCCGGCGCCCAGATATCGTGCGAGTAAGGACCAGTCGCAGGCGGAGTCCAAACGATTTTTTTTGAAGCGGATTTCAGGTCAGCTATGTTGCGCGTCTTCCACACGGTGAGGTTCTTGGCGGTGGTGTTCATGTAGTAATACCAGCCGTCCTTGTATTCAACCCATGGGTCGGGCCCGGTGGGCAGCAGCGGATTGGTGAAAGTAGCTTGGGCAGCGCTCGCGGCGAGAGTAGCAGAAGCCAGGATGACCGGAACCAAAAACCTGAAGAGTTTCATGGGATTCGATTCCGGCATTATATTCCCGAGCGGGAGCAGGCGCGATGAGAGGCTGGGGGGTTGGGCTCTAGTTGTCGTCGGCTTTTTCTTGGCTTTCGATTCCGGCGTTTGCCAATAGGCGGCGCAAGGCACGTTCGCCGGCAGCTCCGCGCTGCTCTCCAGCGATGTTCCCGTCGCGGTCAATCACTACATAGATCGGGTAAACATTCGCCTGATACATGGCGGCGAGATTCGTGTCTTCTGTCATGACGATGCGGCAGGAGCGAGGATGCTCCGCCAAATATTTCTTTACCGTCTTCTTCGATTCGGCGACGTCGATCGCGAGCACGATCAAGCCTTTGCTGGCGAATTCTTTATTGATCTGCTCAATCAGCGGTTCCTCATCCTTGCAGTACCCACACCAGGTTGCCCAGAATTCAAGCAGAACAACTTTGCCTTTGATGGACTCGTTATTGAAGGTTTCACCGGAGGTGGTTTTCGCGTGGAAGCGTGGAGCAGGCGCTCCGTCCTCGTCGGCGGCAAATGCGGTGGCTTCCAGAAGTAGGCAGACGCAGATCGCGAAGTGCGCGGCAAAGCGCATAGCGGCGGAATAATAGCACACCGGAGTTCGCCTAGCGAAACATTTCGTATGCCAAAAGCGGTCTCCGGAATTGCGGCGCAAACGAAGAGAATTGGGTGCGCCCGCACCTTTTTGTTTACCGTTATCTTCTGGTTTTGCCGGAAATTTTTGTCGTTACCCGTAATGCGTCAATGGTCATCGGGGTAATGGCACCTTTGTACTGCAGAGTGTCCTAATGCACGGTTGCACTGGCCGACTTCCCGCGCCAGAATGGGGTTTCGGCGGATGACGTGGATGGAGGCACAATCTAGAAATATCAGCAAGGCCGGTGAGTGATAGTAAATCCGCGCCAGCCGATAAAACCATTTAGCTATTTAATCAAAGCAACCGATGGAGAATACATTGGGAAACTCTCTTGTAGCCCCTTCCCCCACACGAAAGTTTTCGGCCCGAGCAGCTCTGGTAGATTTGCACGAAACTTCACGCAGCCTGCTCGCAGAATGCTTCCGGCAATTTGGTATCGACAGCGTTGCCATGAGCGGCGAAAGAGCCGAGCGACTGGCCAGCGAAAAATTTGAAGCCTGCGTGGTGCGCGTGGGCAGCAAAGCGGCGCCGGTGCTGGAATCAGCGCGCCGGTCGCGCTCCAACAGCCGCATGGTGATTTATGGGCTGGGGGGCACGATCAAAGAAGCGCTCAACCTTTCGCAATTCGGCATCAACGCAATTTTCCACGAACCTCTGGAACGTCCGGCAGCATTGAAGCTGGTGCGCTCGACGCAGATGCTGGTGCTGCATGAACTCCGGCGCTACGCGCGGGTTCCTGTGATCACGCAGGTTTCGGGGCTGGCAGGCTCGAACAACCGGCAGTTTGAAGCCAGTAGCATTGAGATAAGCTGTGGCGGAATGTCGCTCAAGTCTGCGCAAGACGTTGCGCCCGGCTTACCGGTGGAAATTTCATTCGCGCTGCTGACTTTGCCCAGGGTTTGGGTGCGCGGAAACGTGACTTGGACAAAACCCGCCAGCAAATCGTTTGGTGTCCGGTTTGATCATGGTGACCAACGGCGATTAAAAGTTAAGGAATGGGTAGAGTCGTACTTGGAAAGCTGAGTAGTAGCTATCAGCCATCAGCTGTCAGCCATCAGCCATCAGAACTTACCGATGCGGTTTGTGTGCCACCAGAATACGTCCTACTTCTACTCTGCCCGGAGACTTGCGCCACCTCTGCTTTTGTCTCCCTTCAGCTCTGTTAATGGAGTGTTCCCTGTATTGTCCTGTCCACTCTGGACGGGTAGGCTTTTAGCTGGACATAAAATTCCAGGAGGGACTCATGAATTGGGACCAGGTTGAAGGGAAATGGAAGCAGGTAAAAGGCGAAGCCAAGAGCCGCTGGGGCAAGTTGACCGATGATGATTTGGATTTGGCTGCGGGACAGCGCGACAAGCTGGTCGGAAGAGTTCAGGAAAGGTACGGAATCGCGAAAGATCAAGCACAGCGCGAGGTAGAAGACTGGAACAAGTCTCTCGGCGATGAAAACGAGGCCCTACGCGAACGCGGGGCGGAATCGCAAAAAGAGCGCGATATAAATCGCAAAGCCAGCTAAGAGAAAACTGAGGCTGCTAATCCCACCCTCGAATTCAAGGGTGGGATTATTTTTGCAGCGCAGCTCTCAGACAATGTGCTCTGTGCCTAAGCGCACCGGAGTGGGATGATCAATGCCCAGGGGAATGCTGGCGTGTACGGTAGTACCGCGACTGCTCGACGAAACCACGAATCTTCCGCCGAGTTCGTGAATTCGTTCACGCATGCCAGCCAAGCCAACTCCTAATTTGCTGGTTTCTGCTTCGATCTGCCGGATGATGTGAGGAGGCATGCCGCGCCCATGATCGCTAATCTCGATCGTGACCTGCTCGGCGTCAACATCGACGCTGATTTCCGCGGATTTGGCACGAGAGTGGCGGTGCACATTGGTCAAGCTTTCCTGTAGCACGCGAAACAGCGCAATTTCGATTACGTCGGGAAGCCGCTGCAAGTCCGGAGGTAGATCCAGCGAAACCGGGATCCCGCTGCGCTGAGAAAATCCAGCCACAAACCAACTGGCGGCAGAGGCGAAACCTGCTTCGTCAAGCAAAGGTGGATGAAGAAGATGGGACAGAGTTCGAGTTTCAGAAATGGCCCGTTCAAGAATATCCGCACATTCCACTAGCAACGGGTCTTTTTGCGGTGAACGAGAACTCAGCATATCGATAGCGATCTTCAGACCCGCCAAATATTGCCCCAGGCTGTCGTGTAGTTCGCGGGCAATCCTTCTGCGCTCCTGGTCCTGAATTCCGAGCAGCCTGCCGCTCAGGGTTCTTAATGCGTCCTCAGCGTTGCGCCGAGCGGTTACATCCACCGCGGTCAGACCAACCTGAGTGACGGCGCCACCATCCTCACGAATCGGAAAATAATTGACGAGCCAGTGGCGTGGTTCGCCAGGTCCACCAGGCAATTTTGCCGATACTTCGCGGTCCAAGACCGGTTGGCCGGTCTCGATCACTTCTTGCAGCACGGCTTCCGCCCGCTTGCCGGTTTCGCCGAAAACTTTCGAGACGGGTGTGCCCAGAATGTCCACCGGCTTCAGCCCCGCCATTCTCGGCAGAACGTCGTTAACACGGGTGTAACGAAACTGCGAGTCGAGAATGCCAAAACCGATAGCAGAAGATGAGAAAAATGCGTTAACGATTTCCTGGCTTTGGCGAGCTGCGTACTCGGTCCGGCGATGGCGGCCGAATTCATAGCTGAGAAGAAACATCTCCGCTAACAGCAACATGAGTGCGATGATGAATGAAGCGAAAATAAGACGCAGGGTATGCCGGTAATTGGTTCGAGCGGCGATCTGGCGCTCTGCCAGCAGCTGATCTTCTTTGTCTCGCATCGTCTGCAGACTGGTCTCAATACGGTTCGCCAGTGAGCCGGCCTGGCGCGTAATCTGAATCTCCATTTCACTAGTGGACGTGTGAGCCACGCGAGCATTCAATGATTGGCTGACAAGCTTTTGCATCGCATCGATGTCGGAAGAAATCTGGTTCAGTGCCTGCTGGCGATCTTGCCGGTCAGCGGTGAGCGCTCGCAAACGAGCCAAATTCCCGGGAATTTTGGCGAGAGCGGCATGGTAGTCATCCAGGAATGCCTCGTCCTTGGCGATAGTAAAGCCGCGGCGGGAGTTGGTGAGCTGGAAAATCTGCGAACTGAGGTTCTCAACAGCAATCTGAACTTCGCGGGTGTGTGAGACCAGACCTTCGCTATCAAACAAAGCGTGGGTTGCGCGAAGCAGAAAAATGCTGCTGCCTACCAGCAGGACGACGGCGACGGCGAAAGCCGTCCAGGCAACACCTCGAAGCGAGAAGGTCATCGCGGGTACTTGGATGCGTAAATTGGCTTGGTTCTAGAGCAAAACTTGCTTACAGAAATGTAAACCAGTCGTCGCCGACCAGGTGATCAAGGGGTGATAGTCAATAAGTTAAGAGAGCACTGGATCCTGGAGAGATTGAGGAACTTGCACTTGTGCTGCTGTTGACTTTTACTTCCGCGAACCGCCCCAGTGTGAAACCAGTATATACAGTTTCGCCGTTAGCCGAGGAGAAGTCTGGAGCTCACGCTCCTGTAGAATATTGAACATGGGCAGTTCCTCGGAGCTGGTGCAGATTGAACTCGGGCCAGTGGTTCGGCAGCCTAAGCCGCCCTGGCTACGGGCTAAAGCTCCCGCCGGAGAGAATTTTCACCAACTGAAGAAATTGGCTCGCGGGCTTGGGCTGCATACGGTTTGTGAATCCGCACAATGCCCGAATATCGGCGAATGCTGGAACCATCGCACCGCGACCTTCATGCTGCTGGGTGATATCTGCACGCGCCGCTGCGGCTTTTGTGCAGTGCCAAAGGGCCGGCCGCTGGCCATCGATTGGGATGAGCCGCGGCGGGTAGCGGAGGCAGTTGCGACCCTGGGGCTGAAGCATGCGGTGATCACGAGCGTCAACCGCGATGACGACAACTTGGGCGGGGCGAGAATCTTCGCCGAAACCATCCGCGAAGTTAGGCGGGTAGCTCCAGAATGCCGGGTAGAGGTGCTGATTCCGGATTTTCAGGGGCTGGATGATGCCCTGCGCATTGTTCTGGATGCAAAGCCGAATGTGCTGAACCACAATACTGAGTCCGTGCCCCGGCTTTATCGGGCAGTCCGCTCCGGAGCCCGTTATGAGCGGACGCTGCGCTTATTGGAAAATGCCAAGAAGTTTTCTCCCGGCATGGTGACGAAATCCGGCGTAATGGTCGGGCTTGGCGAAACTATGACCGAGCTGGTTGATGTTTTTCGCGATCTCGCGGAGAGGCAAGTTGATATTTTGACCGTGGGTCAGTATTTGCGTCCGTCTCGCGATCATTTGCCGATTGCGCGCTTCTATACTCCGCAAGAATTCCAATATCTGAAAGACGAGGCGCTGCGGCTCGGGTTTCGGCATGTGGAGTCAGGCCCGCTGGTGCGATCGAGTTATCACGCTCACGAGCAGGCGGACGCGACCTGCAGCTAATCGGCCTTACCCCATCTTAAAAGTCTCTTCATCAAGCGGCCAATTCTGACACCGCGATACATGGCGAAATAGCGGTCCGGAATTTGGACGGCCTCCCACTCTTGGACGCTAGGGGTTGTCGCCAGGCGCCAGACAAATTGCGCCCGGTCCCTCCATCGTTCACGCGTCTGAAGCTGGGCGCGAAAATAGCGGATTGATTCTGTGTCAGGTTCGTAATTGTGTTGAAGTCGGGCCACCACTGCGGAAGCTAGATCGGCCGCGCCTTGGCTCGCGAATGGCAAGCGTGTACATAAAGAAAGATTGAATAACTCACCTGCGGCCAGAAGCGACTTTTGCAGGATCTTTAAGACGCCAAGCCGACGGGCTTCGGCAACAATCCAGTTCAAATCCAGATCGAATTGAGCCAAAGCAGCGATGTCACGCAGCATGCCGAGTTGCGCCCATTCATGTTTCGCAGCATGAACGCAAAGCGCCAGCAGTAAATCTTCGTTGCTGAGGGTTTGTAATGGCACGCCATCTAACTCGATTCGCACTGAGCGGCTGAACAATGCTTCGATGTCGAAATTGATTGAGCAAAAACGCGAAACAATTTGCCATTGCAGCTCAACCAGGTTGCGCTCTGAATTCAGTCCGAACGAAAGCTCATAACCGGAGCGCAAAAGCGCTTGCTCATGGCGCGGAGAAAGACGCAAGCCAGGTTCATAACCTAATTCGATCAGTGCATCTTTCGCGCGGCCAAAGTCTCTCGATCTGACGATGACATCGAGATCGCCGAACTGACGCATAGCGGAGTGCCCATAAAGGAGCTGGGCCAATGCCGGGCCTTTGTAAGCGAGAAATTCAATTTCCCGCTGCTCGAATAATCGCGCAATCCTGGTTAGCTCGACGGTGAAATGCAGAACCCGCCATGCATGTTTGTGAGCACGAACGCGAAGCGTGGACGGAACCCCATTTTTTCCAGCCAAGGCGGCATGCATAGCTGGGATCAAGCGATGATGTTCGGCGGATTCGAGAACGCGCTGCCAATCGATGTAAGGCGTGAGCAGTGAAGTTACGTCGTGCTGAGTCGCGGGTCCACAGCAGGTCAACAGGAGCTCGAATTCCGGAGTGAACCGCCGCGGATGCGCGGAAGTGCATTTAACTTCAATTTGCGATGCTGCGGCCAAACCAGTTTCCTTGTGGACTAAGTATGTCCCTGGGCGAATTCTGTTTCCGTAAACTGCGGGGCGTGTCCATAGAATCTTCTAACAGTGATTCACGATGCGATAGTGCCTGCGCTTGAACCTGCCATGAACATCATTGCTTTTGAATCGGTTCATAAGGTCTTCCGCCAAAGAGGCTTTTTCTTCTTCCGAAAGCAAGGGACTGAGACTCACGCTGTGAAGGGAATTTCATTGACCGTGTCCGCGGGGGAAGTGCTTGGACTATTAGGTCCTAATGGGAGCGGGAAGAGCACAACCCTGAAGCTAATTTCCACGATGTTGCTACCGGACCGGGGCGAGGTTCTGGTGCACGGCTTCGAGACACGTCGCCAGGGCCAGGAAGTCCGCGGAATCGTAGGATTCGCGGTAGCTTCGGAACGGTCTTTTTTCCCGCGCCTGACGGTCCGAGAGAACCTGGAGTTTTTTGCGGCGCTCGAGAACGTCCGCCGCCGCGACGTTTCGGATCGAGTCGAGTCGGCGCTGACATGTGTTTCACTTAACGACGTTGCCGGCAAACAAGTAATGAAACTTTCGTCGGGCATGTATCAGCGGCTGGGAATTGCCCGTGCAATGATCAAAAGGCCGGAGATTCTATTGCTGGATGAGCCCACCCGTAGTCTGGATGCCGGTGCCGCCGACGAACTCTGGAGTCTGATCCACAATTTATCAATCGCGGGGACTACGGTGCTTCTGGCGACGCACAACTTCGAAGAAGCGACGGCGGTGTGTGATCGAGTTGCGCTGCTGAAACAAGGCGAGCTGATGACCATCAAGAAAGCAAGGAAGTTTGCCGCCCAGGAGCTGCGCGATTTTTATCTGGAAATGACCAGCGATTGTGTGAGCGAGAAATTGCGAATAGGTGTTCCAGCATGATTGTTGACAAAATAATCGCGGTAGTGAAGAAAGACGCGATCACGGCGGCGCGGTACCGCAACGGTTTTCTGTTGTCGAACCTGGCGCAAGTCGCGCAACTGGCAACCTTCTACTATCTGGCTCGGGCAGTGGGGCCGCAGTTTCGTCCCGAAGGCATGCCGTATTTTCTGTTTCTGTTGATCGGCACCGGCTTCTATACGTTTTTATTGGCAGGAACCCACAGCTTTCTAAAAATAATTCAGGAGTCGCAACAGACGGGAACGCTGGAAGTGCTGCTGACCACTTCCACGCCGGCGGCGGTGCTGGTTTCGCTGGGCGCGTTGTCCGCATTCGGTGAAGAGCTGGTGCAATTCGTGATCTATATAGGCGCCGGAATTCTTCTTTTCGCTCCGGCGCTGCATATGAGCGTCGTGTCATGCCTGCTGGCATTTGGGCTTTCAATTTTGAGTGCATTCGCGATTGGCTTGTTCGCTGCTGGAATGCAGATTTCCATGCACAAGGGTTCGGCGGTGCTATGGGTGTTTGGGTCGGGCGCGTGGCTCATGTCCGGGACACTGTTTCCGGTAGCGGCTTTGCCGAAACCGGTGCAGATGGTTTCCTACTTTATTCCGTTTACGCACTCGTTGGCGGCGATGCGGCTGGCCGTGCTGGGCGGGAGTTTCGCGGCGGTTGCCCGCGAGGTCGGGATACTGGCAATCTTTGCCCTATTTCTTGTTCCTGTCGGAATCACATTTTTCTCGTGGATGGTGAGACAGGCACGGCAGAATGGAACGCTCTCTTTTTATTGAGAGTGGCCCCGTTACTTCGGTTTGATGCCGCATCGCATTTGCCATGTGACAACCAGGCGGGTGCCGTTAGAATCCGCATACGAGTATGGCTTCTTCCGCTATAAACGAGCAACGCCGCCTTGGAACGAGAGTCCGAGCGCAGATCCCAGTTCGGATCACCAGCGTTGCAGGGGAGATTTTTTCGTTAAACTGTCACACGTTGATGGTGAACCCACAAGGCTGCGGGGTTCGCTCTCCGCGGCCGCTGGAAAAAGGTACGCAGTTGCGAATTGAGGACCTGCCCGGTAGAGGTATCACGGCGGCGACCGTGGCCTGCACCCGTCTACTGGAAGAAGGCAGCAAGTATTGGATCGTAGGAATCGCGCTCGAGGCGCCAGGCAATTTGTGGTGCATGGCTCCGGTGCCGCCTGACTGGGGAAACTATGCCGCGCCGCCAAAATTTTTTCCTATGTCGGTGAAATATATCGGGGAAAACATGCTGTCCGGCAAGTCTGCTTCTTAAACACCCTTCCTTACCGGTGCATGCCGTTTCGCGGTTCATTCTGAAAAAATCCAATGTGCGAATTATTTGCCGGTGCCGGTGAGGGCGATGAAGTGTGGGCTGGCGGGATCTGATCCGGTAATAACGAGACTGCCGTTGCGCGGGCCCGGGATTGCCGGCTTGAAAAAGACCTGAATGGTGCATAGTGCGCGGGGATCGAGGACTTGAGCGCAATCATGTTTTTCTGAAAAATCGATTCCCGCCGTGAGGATCTGAGTGAGGTCGATTTTCGATTGAGCGGGATTGCTCAAGGTGATGGTGTGAGCGGGGGATTGGGATCCGACTGCAGTTTCGGTGAAGTCGATTTCAGTTACGGAGACTCGCAAACCTGAGGGTGGCGTTTGAGCGAGAGATGTCCGGGGAAAACTGGCGAGACTGAACAGAATCATGATTGCAACGTACCAGATGATCAACACTTGCTCCCGAGCGCCGGGCGCGCGCCGAAAATTGCGGTGCCCAGCCGGACGCAGGTCGAGCTTTCTTCAATAGCAATTTCGAAATCATGCGACATGCCCATAGAGAGAATTTCCATGCGAACGCCGGCAAAGCTTCGGCTGGCGATTTGTTCATATTGAGCGCGCAGCTTGCGGAAAAATGGGCGGGACTGTTCCGGGTCATGGTTGTACGGTGGCACGGTCATCAGGCCGCGAATTTCGAGCGATGAAAGGTCGGGCGCATCTTCGAGTAACGCTTGTAATTCGGCAGAACCTGGCGCCAATCCGCTCTTGGCGGATTCTCCGGCGATGTTGATCTCGATGAGTACCGAGAGTTTTTTGCCCAGGTCTATTGCAGCTGAATTTAGCTTCTGTGCAAGACGGAGAGAATCAACCGAATCAATGTGCGCGAAGAATTCCGAGGCTTTGGCAGCTTTGTTGGTTTGCAGATGGCCGATCATGTGCCACTCGGCGCCGGGTAAATCTTTCAGGGCGTCGGCTTTGCCGGCGAATTCCTGAACCCGGTTTTCGCCGAAAGTGCGCAAGCCTGCGGCGTAGGCCTCACGGATTTGCGGGGCGGCAATCGTTTTGCTGACGCCCATCAAAGTGATGTCATTGGGATCACGGCGCGCACGCTGTGCAGCGGACATTATTCGGTTTTGTAGCGAAAATATGTTTTCAGCGATCGTCATGGGCTCTACGCACGAGAGCGATTACCACGAGGGACACTAAGTTACACGAAGGAAAGCCATGGTGCACGCTATCTGGGGAATGGAGCGAGCGCCGCGTAATAGGCATCTCTGAAATGGCGAGATGCTTACATCATGGCGACTGGCGGTGCGGGCTCTTCGGGATCGCCGGCGTTCTTAAGCGGTATGCGGATCAGTACCCAGGCGATTATGAGCATCACCACAATTCCAGTGATGTAGGAGGGGTGCGCGAAGACGCTGGGCAGAGCCTTATCGCGAAAGTCGAAAGTTGCTTTCACCAGGCCGGCCAATGCTTCTCCTGCAATGAGTCCGGATGCAACCAATATACCGACGTTTTCAACGCGTGCTTTCTGTGCATCGTTGAAACCTTTGCGGTCGCGAAGCCGGTCCATGACCCAGCGAATCATTCCGCCCACGAAAATCGCTGAAGTGGTGGCAAACGGCAGGTACATTCCGATCGCCACCAGCATGGGACTCTTGACTTTGAACAAAATCATAGCGACGCCCATCAAGATGCCCGCTATGACCAGAGGCCATGCCATTTCGCCGCCAACAATTCCTTGGGCAAGCGATGCCATCAATCCAGCCTGGGGCGCGGCCAGCGCTTTATCGCCAAAGCCGGTGCCACCCATATTGATGTTGCCCTGATAAAGAATCATCAACGGGAAATACATCACCAAGCTGGCCACTACTACGGCGATCAGCTCCGTAATCTGGATATAGCGTGGAGTACCACCGAGAATGTATCCGACTTTGAAATCCTGCAGCAGTTCGCCGGCAACCGCCGATGACACGCAGACCACCGCGGCCACACCCAGCACCGCGACCACGCCGCTCACTCCCGAAACACCCATCGAGACCATGAGAAGGGCCGCGATCACCAGAGTTGAGAGCGTCAGGCCTGAAATCGGATTGTTAGACGATCCGATTACGCCGACCAGATAGCCGGAAACGGTGGCGAAGAAAAATCCGACGATGAGCATTACCAGAGCGGCGGCGATACCTCCGCTAATTAATCCCGAAAGATGCACATAGAGAACGCACATAACAAGAAATGTGCAGCCGATCAGAGCAAAAACCGTTTTCGAGCTCATGTAACGCTCGGTGCGGGCGATGGATTCCTGCGACAAGGTTACGCCGCGTAGTTCGGCGAAGGCTTTAGCTAATCCTGCGAGCAGGTTCTTACGCATACGAAACAAGGTGTAGAGAGTGCCGACCATCATGCCGCCGACCGCAATCGGACGCACGATGTAGCGCCAACAAGCATTGGCGAGATCCAGCCAGCCACCGTTGGCAGTCGATCCTGGAGGCAGGTAGTTATGCAGTTGTGGTCCGAGGAAAAAAATGAGGAGCGGAATCAGAAGTCCCCAGGCAATAATGCTGCCCGAAAAGTTGAGCGCGGCCAGTTCCGGCCCAATGATGTAGCCCACGCCAATGTATGCCGGACTTATTTCCGGACCGGCGCAGGTCGAAATGCCTCCGGCCTGTAGCACCTGGTTTGTGCCTGCTGCGCCCAGCTTCAGGGTGCTTTTTCCAAATTGCCCTACCTGAAAAAAGAAATCATGATCAGGGGCGAAGATATTGAATACGCCACCCAGATAGACCAGCGCTCCGAATCCAATGTTGTAGAACAGATACTTGGCGGCGCGCGCACCGGCCTGACCGGCCTTGTGAATTTCCCCTGCCGCCACCGATTCAGGAAAGGGCAGTTCGGGATCTTCGACCATTACGCGACGGATCAAAGAGACGAATAAAACGCCGAGCACACCGCCCACAATCATCAGCGAAGTGGACCGAAGATAAGTTTTGTCAGCGGCCAGGGCCCACATGCTTGCCCAGAATCCCATGCCTTTAGGGATGACCGTTGGAGTCCACACTTGCGCTATGAAAAACGCCGGCAAAGTGAAGACCGCGCCCGCGGCCACGGATTCCCCGATGGTGCCGGCGGTGCGCGCAATGTTTTCTTCGAGAATGGTGCCCCGGCCGAGCAATCGCAGCACCGCCATCCCGATCACCGCGGCTGGATAAGTGGCAGCGATGGTCTGCCCAGCGCGCAGCCCGAGATATGCGTTGGCTGCGCCCAGTATTACGGTCATTCCCAATCCCAGCAGCACCGCGCGAAGGGTGAACTCCTTCATCTGCATGTTTTCGGGGACGAAGGGCTGGTGCTTCCTGGGGCTCGGCGCCACTGTTGCGGGGTCGCTCATGTGGGTTCCTTATCATTTAGATACGCTTGTTGTGAAGCGTCAAAACAAGCCAAGGATGCCGGCTTTTGATCAGTTCCAGTCGCAAACAAACCGCGCCGCACCTTAGCATGCCGGACGGGGGGTTTACAAGTCGGCACTTCCGAGAGTTGATGGCTTAGTTGCGGGAGAGATCAAAACTCATTTTTCCGCTATTCGGAACTCCTCACTGGTAAGTGAAGATCAGGGTGCCGCTGCTTTGACCATTGGGGTTCACAACAGCGACCGGCGAGGTACCTGCTGCATTTGCCGGCACCACTGCGGTTATGCTGGTGCTGGTTAGGCTCTGGACAACCGCATCTTGACCGCCCACCAGCACTTGCGCCCCTGACACAAAGTTCTTCCCTTGGATGGTAACCGTGGTCCCGCCCGAAACCGTGCCTGAGCTAGGAGTTACATTGCTGATCGACGGAGCCACAATGAAGGTGTAGCCTTGCGTCACCGTGCTGCTTCCACTGCCGCTATCAATAACGCCAGTGGCAAAATCCATATTGGTCACGACCACGTCAGTCGCGCCTGCCGTGCGAGCCGGAGTCGTCGCAATGATACAAGGCAACTGCACCCCCGAGCCGCAGACACTTGCGTCATTCGTGACCGCCACAGTCAATCCCCTTATCCCTGTGCCGACCGGCGGTGGTGGTCCGCCAAAGCTGACCACGGCGCCATATCTAAATCCCGTGCCAGAAATGACGAGTTGAGTGCCGCCATTTGTCGAACCTGAGGAAGGCGAAATCGCACTCACGCTGGGAGCTGCTGGCGCGTTGGCGTAAGTAAAGGCCGACTGCAAAGTAGCCGACTGGCCTTTCGCATTCGTCACCACCACGTCCACCGGGGAACCCGCGCTTCCACCAGGTGTCTTGGCAGTCATCGATACCGGCCCATGGCTGACGATGGTTGCCGGCACTCCACCCATCGTTACGGTCGTTCCCGTAAGATTGCTTCCGGCGATCGTGACCGTATCTCCACCGGCAGTGGAACCAGTATTTGGCACTATCACATTTAACTGCGGCTGAGTGGATGGCGGAGTTGACGTATAAACGAATCCATTAGTCATCGAACCCTGATCGCCAGCTGCATTACGGACCACAACGTTCGCGGATCCGGCCACGTGGGGCGGTGTAATTGCGGTGATGGTCGTACTGTTCACGACAACGACCTTACTTGCGGTCGCGAAACCGAATGAGACGACCGCGCCGGAAGCGAAATTCGTTCCAGCTATTGTCACTGAGG
>JBOGLH010000234.1:0-3584 GCA_050746025.1 Terriglobales bacterium
CACTTATTGGAAGAGCAATCCTTATCTCGCGAGCCGATTCACTGGCGAAGACGATTCACTTCATCCGCAATGGATCGTGATCAATCTTGAAAAGCCCGAACAAGTGAATGCCATTCGCATCGCCTGGGCAGAGCCTTACGCGCGGGTTTATCAGGTGCAGTATTGGGTGGGCGACGGCGATGCCATGGACGACCAGGACAAGGGCGTATGGAAACCTTTTGCCTCGGGGGAGAAATCCGACGGCAAGGGCGGAACAGAAACGCTTCACCTCGATCCGTCCGGCGTCACTACAAAATACGTGCGCGTTCTCATGACCCAATCGTCCAATACTTGCGACACTCACGGTTCCAGCGATCCGCGTAATTGCGTTGGCTACGCTATCCGCGAAATGTACCTCGGCACCACGTCGAATGACGGACAATTTTCTGATTTGCTGCACCACTCCGCCGACCAGAAACAGACGCTGACCTACTGTTCGTCCGTCGATCCGTGGCACGGCCCCTCGGATCTGTATGTCGCGCCCGACCGCATGGAATCCGGCGACCAGCCTGGCTTCGATCTCTTCTTTAAGAGCGGAATCACGCGCGGCCTGCCCGCGATCATTCCCATCGCTATGCTATACAGCACGCCGAAAGATGGCGCTGCACAAATGTCCTACATCAAAAAGCGGGGTTATCCAGTTTCAAAAATCGAGATGGGCGAAGAGCCTGATGGCCAATACATGCAGCCGGAAGATTACGCCGCGCTTTATTTGCAGTTCGCTACCGCGCTGCATCGTGTCGATCCCGACTACAAACTTGGCGGCCCAGTCTTCGAAGGTGTGACCGAAGACATAAAAGCCTGGCCCGATTCGCAGGGGCGCACTTCATGGCTCGGGAGATTCCTCGACTATTTGAAAGCCCACAATCGAATTCACGATCTTGCGTTCATGTCGTTCGAACATTATCCCTACGATGGATGCGAAACGCCCTGGAAAAATTTGTATCAGGAACCCGGACTGATCACGCACATCATGAAGGTGTGGCGCGATGACGGTTTACCGGCCGGGACTCCGTTGCTCGACACCGAGACTAATGATCATGGCGGAGAAGCCGCTGTCGACATTTTTGGCGCGTTATGGCTGGCTGATTCTTTCGGTGGGTTTCTCAGCGCTGGTGGCGAGTCTACGCATTATTATCACGACCTTCCTTATTCGCCGCCGCACCCGGCTTGCGCAAATAGTTGGGGCACTTACCACATGTTTATGGTGGACGATCATTATCAGATCACGCGGCGCACTTCACAATTTTTTGCCGCGCAAATGATCACCCAGGAATGGGCCCAGCCCGGCGATGCTGAGCACCGGCAATTCCTCGCCTCCAGCGATATAAAAGATTCGGACGGAAATGTTCTGGTAACAGCCTACGCACTGCAGCGCCCGGACGGTCAGTGGTCACTCATGCTCATAAATAAGGACCACGACAATGCGCACGCGGTAAACATTTCGTTTCACAACGGCGAATCAAGACCGCAATCATTTGCAGGCGCAGTAGGCGTAATCACCTTCGGCAAGGCGCAATACCAGTGGCATCCGGACAGAAAACGCGGGCATGCCGATCCTGATAATCCGCCCGCGCATTCCACCATATCCGCGGACCCCAAAACGCAATTCACTTTGCCGGCAGCGTCCTTGACCGTCCTGCGCGGAAAACTCTCTGTTGATTAGTGTCGCTATGCCGAGTGCGAGCGCAGCACTTTGACCAATTGTTCCGCGACGATGTGGTCTTCGCCGGGCTGCAGCATGAATGAATTCATAACCATGCCGGGCCGCTCTTCGCCACCCCCGATAACCACCGAGGGTTCTCCAGTACGCAGCAAGTGGGAAACTTGTTTCGGTGTCAGCGGGACTCGCTGGTCCCAAGTGATCTGCATATGGGGAACGTGATTGGCGATATCAGGTATAAAAAACGAAGTACTGACACCGGGAACTTTCGTGATCTGGGCGGAGATGTTTTCCAAACGCTGCTGCCACTCGCGCGCCAGTGCGTCATGATCTTCGCTTAAATAAATCTCCAGAGCTTTCACCATTCCTACAATTTCTTCTTTGCCGACCTTCTGACCACGACCAAGAGTGTCCTCGTTAGGGCTGTTATTGAGCAACGCATAATGCACAAGGTCTTCCCGCCCGATCAGCATTCCTGCACATTGCGGCCCACGTAGAGCTTTGCCACCGCTAAAAGTGATCAGGTCAAAACCCATGTTGGCGTAGTCCCACAGATGCGAAACCGGCGGAGTATCTGCCGCAGCATCATTCATACAAGGCACGTTGAACTGTTTGGCCAGCTTCGGCCACTCGTCTACTTTGATCTGACCGGCCGCATTGGCAAAATTGGTAAAATGCATCATCGCTGTGCGATCACTCACCGCCCGGCGCAACTGCTCGTGGGTTTCGACTTCGATTAGCTTGATTCCGGTTGCCCGCAACTGATGATCGAACGGATTGCGATGCGCTTTCTGAATGATGACCTCAGACTTCATACCATTGAGATCGGGTAATTGTTTGATCAAGCTCTCGTTGTCGCCGGTGAGAATACCTGCGAGTCCTGACTGGATGGCCCCAGCCGCGCCAGACGTGACCAGCGCGCTGTAGCCCGGCGGCAACTTGAGCATTTGCGAGATGCGCTTGCCGGCAGCGACTTCGAGTTCAGTAATGCTCACGAAATGGCGCGCGGCTTGCGCCATTACGGCTTCGACTTCCGGGCGAATCAGCGAGCCGCCGAGCGTAGTCATGGTGCCTTCGCCATTGATGACCGTGGTGACGCTGAGTTCCTGATATGGATTCCCAGATTGACCCAGGCCGGTGATGGCGGGTGCGGTTTGTGCGCCGGACGGTTTGGCGGCGAAGAGCTTTCGTGGCGCAGCAAGCGCTGCCGCTACCGCCCCCAGAGTTCCCAGAAAGCCGCGGCGGCTCGAATTCAGATTCATTTTGATCTCCCCATTTATTTTTTGGTTACTGCAGCACAGCAATTAATCTCTACGAGGGAGTTTCCCGGAAGCGCTGCAACCGCGACCGTGGTGCGCGCCGGCCCGCCGTGCGGGAAGTATGTTTTAAAGACTTTATTCATGCCATCATAATTATCGATTTTTGTGAGGAACACGCCGAGTTGGAGCACGTCATCCATGGTTGAACCCGCGGCTTCGACCAGTTTCTTGATGTTGTCCATCACTTTGGTGGTGTGGGCCCCGATCTCCCACGATTCCGCCGGACCGCTGTCGTGCGCGCCGACTCCCGCAATGTAGGCCACTCCGTTGTGGATAACGATTGGCATGATGAATGAATTGCTCTGGTTGGGCTTCCCTTCCTCATTCAATTTCGTCACGCCCATGCCTTGGTGTTTCGACGCTTTAGCAGCCGAGTCCTTCGGAAGCATTGCCGCTAAACCGAGGGCCGAAAATACAGGGGCTAAACGGACAGCGAAATTTCTGCGGGTAAATGTATTCGAATTCATAAAGTTCCTTTCTCACTGAAATGGACTGCAATCCTACTGCGGTAAAGCAAAAGTAAAAATATCGCTGCCGACGGCGATCGACACGAACTGCTTCCC